>JAUYES010000547.1 GCA_030691225.1 Holophaga sp.
CAATGGGGAGGTGCCGAATATGCGATCAATCCGCCAGCACCGGGGATGCTAGCTCGCCACTACGCCACATCCGTCCCGCTTTTTCTGGATCCCGCCGACCTACCTTTTGCGCAGGTGGGTTGGATCGGAATGGGCCAACCATCAGATCCTTCCCGATTCCATTCCGTGGAATCGCTTTCGGATCAGGGTGACCTGAGGGAAGCTGCCGCGAACCTATTTGGAGCCCTGCGCCGCCTGGACGAAAAGGGGCTGGAAGCCATCTGGGCGCAAACCGTTCCGGATACCGGGATTGGCCAGGCCATCAACGACCGACTGCAGCGCGCCAGCCAGCGAACACGTTCTTTCTAACCACCGGAGGATTTATGGGAAACAAGCCACTCGTAGGAATCCTGATGGGTTCCAAATCAGACTGGGACACCATGCGCGAGGCTGTAAGGGTTCTGGAGCAACTCGGAATCCCCTTCGAGGCCAGCGTCGCCAGCGCCCATCGCACTCCAGAGAAGGTAGTCGACTACTGCGTGAAGGCCGAAGAACGCGGCATCAAGGTGCTCATCGCCGCGGCCGGAGGGGCCGCCCACTTAGCAGGCGTATGCGCCAGCAAGACCCACCTTCCGGTGCTGGGCGTTCCCATGAAGGGATGGGCGCTGGATGGGCTGGATTCCCTGCTTTCCACGGTCCAAATGCCTGCAGGGATTCCGGTGGCGACCCTGGCCATTGGGAAGGCCGGGGCTATCAACGCTGCGCTCTTTGCTACCGCCATTCTCTCGATAAGCGACCCGGCGATCCGAGAGCGATTGCTCGCCTACCGAAAGGAGCAGACCGAGAAGGCTCTCGCTTCTGATGTTCTTTCCTGAAATCGCTTCAAACCGACATCACGCTTTGGCGCAAAGAAACGCCATCGAAATAGCGGTTCCGCATCGGACCACCTCAGCTCAATCCGCGTCCCCCGTAGAAATCTTTGAATAATTTGAATCTCAAGAAAGTCACCGGGTCGAAACTTGAGGCATTGCTGCGGCTGATGGTGGTGAGCAGTTTTGTGAAGGCATCGGTAAATTCTTCCACCCCTTGGCTCAGTAGCTGCTGGGCCACGTCTTCAAAGGGGATGCCGAGCTGGACAAGTTCCTTCATGGTGTCGCAGGCCTGTTCAACATCGGTGCTGAGCGTCGCGCGGGCGTGGCCATGATCCTTGAAGGATGCAAAGGTGTCTGGAGGCATGGCATTGATGGTGTCGGGACCGATTAGTTGTTCAGCGTAAAAGACATCAGTGTAGGCAACGTTTTTCATGCCAGTGTCGATCCACACCAAGCGTTGAGTGTTGGCGCCCTGTAGGCTCAGCCGCTGCCAGCGGTCCCCGGCAATTATTTCAAGGTGTTTCTGGTAGATCGTCTTGGCGTTGGCGATGGCGACTTTGCCGGAGAGGTCGCTGAGGCTGGTACGCATCTCGGGAAGGCTGGCGGCCTCCCAGCGCTCGGAGATCCGTTGGTTGATGGCTTCATCCAAGCATCCAATGGGCACACTGGCGACACTGGCGACCGTGCTTAGGTCACCACCCTTCAGGGCAAAACTCTCCAGACCGAACAAATAGGCCGTGGCCACTTGTTCATAGACTTCTTTCGTGAAGATCAGGGTGATATTCACGTTGATGCCTTCGCTGATCAATTCCTGGATCGCGGGAATGCTTTCGGGCGTGGCGGGAATCTTAATCATTAGGTTTTCCCGAGCAACCATCTGCCAAAGGCGCCGGGCTTCGATCAGCGTTCCCCGCAGATCACGAGATAAGCGTGGAGATACCTCCAGGCTCACAAAGCCATCGCGACGGATGGAGGCCAGATACAAGGGGCGAAAGACATCGGCAGCCTCTTGGATATCGCGAATGACAATGCGCTCGTAAAGGGTTTTCGAGTCGATGGCTTTCGATTCCGGGTCTTCGAGTATGTCCAGGTATTCATCGCTATCATCGATGGCCTTTTCAAAAATGGAGGGATTCGAACTGAGTCCCTTCAGGCCATCCTCTTCGATTAATTGCTGGAGTCTGCCGCTGGTGATTAGGCTGCGGTGGAGATCATCCAGCCATACGGATTGACCCAACTGCTGCAAGGACTTTAGTGGGTTTCCCATGATGTGGCCTCGGATTCTATGGGGATGTTGTTTTTGGAGAGGTGACTGGTTGTGACCGTTCTGGAATTGCGTTGCCTTCGGGCCGTGGAGGTCGAGCCAGCTTCACCACCTCCAGAACCAGTAAGGGAATGCTGCCGATCAAGAGCAGATATAGGCTGTCTGTGATCGGCATATAGGTTGATTTAAGGAAATTGCCGAAGGTCTGGCTGTGATGACTCCAAACCTGAAGGGCGAAGGATGCTGCTACCACCATGGCTAGGTTGATGTTGGTGAAAAAGGGAATGCGCCAAATGGATTTGGTCTCGCTGCGGGCACCGAAGGAACGCAAGAGTTCGGCAAAAACCAGCACTGTGAAAGCGTAGGTGCGGGCTGATTCGGGAGTGCCCTTCTTCAACATATAGAGGTAGACCGTGAAGGCCACTCCTGCCGTGAGCAATCCGGTGAGGCCCATCGTCCACAGGAAGGCACGATCCGTGAGTGATTCCGATCGGGCGCGAGGAACGCGCTTCATTACTTCGGGATCGATGGGGTCGGTCGCTAGGCAGAGCGCAGGCAGGCCGTCGGTCACAAGGTTGATCCAAAGCAAATGGATGGGAAGCAGCGCCGATGGCACGCCTACGATGACGCAGGCGGCCATCAAAAGCAGTTCTCCACTGTTTCCAGCGAGCAGATATTGCAGCGTTTTGCGGATGTTGTCATGGATTCCGCGGCCTTCTTCCACCGCGATCACAATCGACGCGAAATTGTCATCGGTGATGATCATGTCCGAGGCTTGTTTGGTTACTTCAGTGCCAGCTTTACCCATGGCGATGCCGATATCGGCGCCTTTGATGGCAGGAGCATCGTTGACACCATCGCCGGTCATGGCGACGACCGCACCATTGGCTTTCCACGCCCGAATGATTCGGAGCTTGTGTTCTGCGGTGACTCTGGCATAAACGCTGATCTCCTGCACGTGCTTCCGGAGCTCATCGTCGTTCATTTTTTCCAATTCAAGGCCGGAAATGGCTTTTTCTTCCGCCGAGGCGATGCCGAGTTCGCGGGCAATAGCAGCGGCCGTTTCGGGATGGTCGCCGGTAATCATGACCACCCGAATACCGGCTTGCTTGCATTTGCTGACGGCCGCTTTGGCTTCGGGCCTGGGTGGGTCATACATTCCCACAAGCCCCACAAACACCAGCTCCCGTTCAACCGATTCCTGCGATAGACCCTCCGGCAATGCACTCTCCAGGGGTCGAAAGGCAGACCCAAGCACGCGCAGGGCTTGTTGCGCCATCGCAGTGGTCACTTCCGAGATGCGTTGCCGATCCGCCTCGGTTAGGGGCCGAATTTCCGTGCCGGTATAGATGCTGCTGCAGAGATCCAGCACGATACCAGGTGCTCCGTTGACAAAGGCGCGCAGGCTTCCGTCAGGCATTTTACGAATCACTGAACTCCGTTTCCGGTCTGAGTCGAACGGGAATTCCTGGACTTTGGGTTGATCCTTTTCCAGCTGCTCAAGGTTGCCCCCAGCCTTGAGGCCCGCGACCAACATGGCGCCCTCCGTTGGATCACCGATAACGGTCCACGATCCATTTGCTTCCGTGAGATGCGCGTTGTTACAGCCCAGGAGGATGGAAACCAGCTCTTGCAAGGGAGGCGTGTTTCCTATTTCAACCTTTTTCCCCTCCAGTTGCACTTCACCGGTGGGGCCGTAGCCTTCGCCGCTTACTTCAAACTTTT
>JAUYES010000554.1 GCA_030691225.1 Holophaga sp.
GGAAACCGTAGAGGAAAGTCCGGACTCCGCAGGGCAGTGAGCCAGGTAATACCTGGGCGGGGTGACCCGACGGACAGTGCAACAGAGAGTAAACCGCCGATGGCCCTCTAGGGGGATCAGGTAAGGGTGAAACGGTGGGGTAAGAGCCCACCGCCGGACTGGTAACAGGACGGGCATGGTAAACCCCTCACGGAGCAAGACCAAATAGGCCGGCGTACTCCGCAAGGAGCGAGGATTGGCCCGATCGAGTCGGCGGGTAGGTTGCTTGAGGTTCGCAGTGATGCGAATCCCAGAGGAATGGCGTCACACGACAGAATCCGGCTTACCGGTCCACCTTGGTCCCCTACTGGGGACCAAGCTGTACCTGTCCCTCATTTGGAGGTTGCAACTCCAGGCGGGGTGATCCATCTGGTCTTGGTGGAAAAATCTTTCTGTGGTTTGGAACGCCGTGAACTGCTCCAGCAGTGCCCCCACAAGCAAAAATTCGCCCGCCTTGGAAATATTTAACCCGGATTCCGTAGTTGGAATTGGCTAATAGAGGTTGGACCGTTTAGAATGTCTGATTTTTTTCCATAATTGCTAAACAAATGGAAGGATAAGATGACGAACCAAACGGTGCAGAGCAAACTATCCACCGGCTAAGGTGAAGGTGAGTTCTGTCTGGGACGATAGTTTCACAGCAATGAACGCCGTGCTCCAGGCCCCGATTTCCTGATGTCACCTAATCCGTTGCACAAGAATCCGGAAGGGGACCGATGGCTCAATATCGGACGAAACCTTACCATGTCAGTAAATCTTGAAGTTTTGGAGGGATCTTCGCTAGATATGTCGATAGAGAGGCCGCCATGTCATTGACCGCTTACAACAACGTGCCAGTCCCTTCCTTCATGTACGGTACTGCATGGAAGAAAACAGCCACGGCCCAACTCGTTCAGCGGGCTGTGGCCGAGGGCTTTAGGGCCATTGATACGGCCAACCAGTTGATCCACTATCAGGAAGCCCTTGTTGGCGAGGCGCTACTGGCCCTGGCGCAGCAAGGCGTCGGGCGGGATCAACTCTTTCTTCAGACCAAATTCACGTCAACCAACGGTCAGGATCACCGAACCCCCTACGATCCCTCGGCTCCGCTCCCGACCCAAGTAATGCAATCCTTCGAGAGTTCCCTGGCCCACTTGCACACGCACTACCTCGATTCCTACGTTTTGCACGGCCCCTATCAACGGCTGGGTCTGGGTGATTCGGACTGGGATGTGTGGGCCACCATCGAAGGGCTATACCAAGCAGGCAGGACCCGGATGATTGGCATCAGCAATGTGACGGCTCAGCAACTCAGCCAGCTTTGCGCAAAGGCAGTGGTGAAGCCGATGGTGGTGCAGAACCGCTGTTATGCCTCCCGTGGATGGGATAAAGAGGTGCGGGATCTTTGTCGAGCCGAAGGCATCATCTACCAAGGTTTTTCGCTCTTGACTGCCAATCCTGAGGTGCTGACAGACCCAGCGGTTCAGTCCATCGCAAGGCGATTGGAAACGGGGATCGCCCAAGTCGTTTTTCGATTTGCGATGCAGTTCGGGATGCTTCCCATGACCGGAACCACCGACCCCCAGCATATGAAAGAAGATCTCCAAGCAGAACAACTCAGCCTCACCCCTGAAGAGGTAAAGCTGATTGAAACGATTGGGCGGCAAACCCGACCAGGGCATCCCGCCAAAAACAAACTGACCAACCTATATGACGAAGTCGAATAAGCTCCTGAACCATGCCTGAAAGATCCAGGCTCACCCTTTAGGGGGAATGTTCCAGTCACCAGAATGAGAACGGAATGTGCGCGGTTTTCAGTGTCTGTGGATATCGGAGAGACAGGCCATGCGCATGGAAGTTCAGATGGAAGTGGAATCGACTGGGTTTCAGAGAAACCTCAATGGCATTTGGGGCTGTTGTGTGATGGCGTGCTCCGGTGGGAGATCTTGAGCCCTTCTGCTGTGAATGCTCCGTATGGGGCCCATCCGTCGCTCCCTCATGGAAGGATGGGGGGCTGGCGCAAATAGGTTCTTCAGTCATCCGCGGACAAGATCGCGAACCGACCGGAATTCCCAGAAAGTGGCGATAGAGTGGCGACGACAAAAAAAAGCCACCCTTGTGAGTGGCCTTAGAAGTGGTGGTCCCGGAGCGATTCGAACGCCCGACCCTCAGATTCGTAGTCTTGTACTGGCTTATTGGCGCGGGTTGGGTTGGATTGTCACATGTTGGAAATAAAGGAGTATATGGAAAAAGTGGAAAGATTTGAAAGGTAATCAATTGGTTTGGTATGGCCAAAGGTGTGATCATAGTGTGATCACGAGGTTCGGTGAACGTCTGAAAATTGTGATCATAGAAAACCGA
>JAUYES010000465.1 GCA_030691225.1 Holophaga sp.
TTCGTGGAGAGTGAACTCCTCGAACCGAGCACAAACGCAGTGGCCTCAATCCTGCTCTGTGAGATCGCAGGCCTCGTCGGCATCTCGGAGATGGCCGCCCCCCTGCGGGATCTATACACCCATGCCGCCACCCAGCCCATAAAGGAAGCCGCCCGGAAAGCCATGCTTGCCATCGGGATTCCGGAACGTGAGATCGATCGCCAGGGCCCCATCAAAAAAATTCTTGTACTCGAACCCAACGCCTTTTTTCGCAAACGTCTCGTATCCGCCCTGGAAGCCAAAGGTCGAACCATCGTGGTGACTTCAGACCGCAGCGAAGCCGAAAACGCCCTAAGCGCAAATCCCGTGGACCTGCTGCTCTCTGAAAGCCGCGATGCCAGTGGAGACCTTGGCCCCTGGATCGAACAGCAGTGGGAACAACGACGATGCAGCTGCGTGCTGCTATCCAGCGCCAGCCACGATCTGGGCACGCTTTCCGCCAAACCCTGGATCATCGGCCGACTCTACAAGCCCTATCCCCTCAGTGAGCTGACCCTGGTCCTCGGAGACTGAACCGCAAAGGTTGCCTTTGTGCGTCCCAACATGTGGAAATCAAAGGTAGGTTCTTCCGCCCGCAATACGGCCGCGAAACCCAGTGGCTTCAAGGCTCTCCACGCGCACCTTGCCGCCCTTGCTGGGGGCGTGAATAAAGCTGCCATCGCCCACGTAGACGCCCACATGGGAGATGCGGCCATTTCCTGACATCGAAAAAAACACAAGATCTCCGGCCTGAAAATCGGTGCTAGCAACCACGCGACCCGCATCGGCCTGGCCCTGGGAAGAACGCGGCAGAACCAGGCCATTCAATTGGTAGACGGCCATGGCGAGCCCGCTGCAATCGAAGCCCTGCTCCGTGCTGCCACCCCATAGATAGGGCACGCCCAAAAAGCTGCGCGCAGTTTCCACGAGGCTCCGACGCAAGGCCGGAAGGTCACTCAGAGCCATACGCGCAGCGGGCTGTTCTTCCGGCGAAACGATCCAAAAGGCCTCGATGAGCCCCGAGGTCCGCAAGCTTTCGGCTTTCTGGCGAGCGGCTTCCCGACTGCCGAAATCCCCAAAACGCACCCGAAAAAGACCCGCCGGCGTCGGCTGGTACGTAGCGTCCATGCCCTGCGCCTGCAGTTGCCCCGCCAAGCGCGCCGCGTTTTCAACCTTAGCAAAAGCCCCGGCCTGGATGGCATAACCCACATGGAGCAAGGGCACCATCGAACGAGACACTGGGCGAGGCGTGATGGGTGCCGAGGGTCGCGGCTTGGGTTTCGAACAGCCTGCCAGCAGCGCGATTAGCGTAAGTGCAAGAACGCTGTGTAAACCTCTGTGGATCCCCATGATCAGCCTCGTTCCGTGGCCAGAGTCGTTTGGAAAATGCCAAGTTGTTAGCCAGTGCAGTTTAAAGGTGAATGCAATCTGTGAGGGCCATGACTTCAGCATCCGTTCCGTTTTTAGCAAAAAAATAAATAAAAAGTGAACTGTCGGGAGTCAGCGGCTGAAACCCTCCCCTGCTTTTATCCGTGTTCATCCGTGTTCATCCGTGGATTTCAATTTCTGTTTTTCGAGATGGAACCACAAAAAAACAGTCCACGGATGAACACGGATGGACACGGATAAGAAAAAAAACTTTTGGGGGTCGCGACAAACCTGTGACTCAGGGCTTCGCCTATAGGTCTTGGATCGCTTCATCCCGGTCTTATCCATTCCTTGTTGCGCGGTCAGATGTCCTTGACGTCTGACCGCTTCGCTCATACCTGGAGGTCAC
>JAUYES010000573.1 GCA_030691225.1 Holophaga sp.
CCACCCGGAATAGGCTGCACGAATGCAACGCTTGAGGCTCTGGAACAGCGAGGTCTTGTAGAGACACGATACGGGACCGAAGGGGGTTTCGTAGTTAATGGTCGGCAACACCGTGCTTGGCAATGGCGCAAGACGCCCAACGTAGAAGTCACCGGCGCTGCGCGGCTTTATCGCGCAGCGTCCGCGTGGACTGCCGGGTTAGCGCGCTTTATTCATTGTTGAACTCGGGGCCAGCGTCATCTGGTTCTTGCTGGTCTGCGTAAAATTCGACCGGATCAAAAGTTACAGTATTTGTATATTGGCTGCCAAGCCCGGCCGCATATAGCTGGCTGTGACTCTTAATGGTTAGGCCACAGCCCTCGCAAACAAGCTCATTTGGAAGCATGAGGCTACGAACCACAAGCTCATCGTTCTCAAGCACAGGTGGTTGCTGTCGGATTTCCTCACCATGCAGCAAAGCCTTTGATCCACATGATGGGCAGTCGACGACATGTCCTCGCCAAGGACGGGCTGCCTTCTTTGCTGCGACGGCGAGGGCATCTTTTTCGGTTTGATCTTTGTTCTTCCAAACCTCCGCGTGAGCGTTGATAAGTTTTTGTACGCTCTTGGCAGCCTCATCTGCGACCGCCTTCAGCATTGTTTCGGCGGCTTTCGCTTCCTCCGTACCGACGAAATCCGGAAGTGCCTTGCCTTGAAACTCTAGGAAGACGCTCGCGGCTTCATAGAATCGCGGTAACCAAGTGTGATTTTGCAACTGCGCAAATGGTAGGCCACCGCTGTGAAGTTCCTCATTTCGCTTATTCGTCAGACCGCGGCAGAAGAGTTCCAGATCTTTGGTGAAGTTGGGGACAATCTGTTCGCAACGGGTAAGAACATCTGACGTCTGCAACGATCTTGGTACGAAGTTCTTGATCTTCGGAGTCAGGCCAAGTGCATGCAATAAGTTGCGGCCATCAGGTTCGGCTGTCTCGGCCAGAAGTACCGGTGAAACATGCGCGAGAGTAGCGCGAGCGAGGAGTTCCAGTGACAGCGATGCCCAAAATGGGAAAACATCATCATCGCGTGGGGCGTTTAGCGCCCGCTCCATATAGGACCTAGACTTTGTCCAGAGAAGATCGTAGGTCCACTGTGATTGGGGATTCAGGTCAGGCAACTTCGTTCTCCTTTACCAACACGCGCTCGAGAGTGCGATGCATCGCAGATTCTGGAAGGTGGGGGCGCATGTGAACCATGCGCCAGTTGTCAATAATAAAAACTTCATCGGGTGATACCCAGTCCATTGGAATTGGGGAGTCTTTGAGTAGCTCTTGGAGGGCAGCCGAAATCGTTGTCTGGATAGACCTAGCTAGCGGTCCATAGGGCGACATGGCGCAGGTATCCCATCGAATTCCACGCGTTCCTCGGTGATCGAATTCCATGGAACACAGGAATGGCTTACGAACACCTGAGACCATCTAAGACGCTCGTCGGCAACTTTCCCGTGAAATGGGATCAAGACGAATTTTTCTGCTATCAATAAAAATGGTTGGAAAACCTGGTACTGGTGTGCTCGCCCGCATCACAATATATCGCGGCGGAAGCGGCCAATGGGCCATGTCTGTATGTAGGGGGAAAGCCGTTCGGCCGTAAATTGCGCTGGTAGTGTTCTCGCGCGCATCTTCTCGGTCATGGGGCCGCAGAACGCCAACCATAGGTAGTCCGGGGTGGCATACGGGTGTGCCAATTTGCGATGCCGCAAGAATGATGTCTTTGGCAAGCAAAGGTGCGCGAAATGCGCACCAACCCTCCTGAGTAAGTGTCCGTCTGGAGGAGTCCGGAATCCGGTCGATGTCCATGCGCGCTAACGTGGAGGTGACCGGCGCTGCGCGGCTTTTTCGCGCAGCGTCCAGTGACCGCAGGGAACGGGGTCGACCGCCGGGTTGGGCCCCGCGTGGTGAGGGCCAGACACTCTAACTGGACTCGACAGGCCCTAGCTCCTTCATGATTCGCAATCCCTCTGGCGATGCCACAGAGATTAGGGTTTCAGAATGGCAGGAGGCGCAGGTTCTTGCACGTTTGCGAGCTAGGTAGGAGATTCCTATCTTCGCGCCCACGAAACTAAGCACTGCAAAGACAACAAAGCTCTGGATGTGGCTGTAGTGAGCGGGGCCGAATAGGAAAGTGAGAACTACGCCACCGCCAATGGGAGCCGCCGCAAGGATTAGAAAATCTGAAGCAGACTTCTTCGTTTGTGTGAGTGCGGGCGTGCGGCAGGTAGTGCATATGTGCGAAAACTGTTTGTCTGACATGACTGCTTCTCCTATTTGTGGTCGTGGATGCTTCCAGGAACTACCCCATTTACCGATGGGCCCAACGTGGAGGTGACCGGCGCTGCGCGGCTTCATCGCGCAGCGTCCAGCGACCGAAGGGAGCGAGGTCGACCGCAGGGTTAGACATCGCTTTACTGCGCTTTGATTCCAAGGCGTCTCCTTACCTCCGCCTCCACTTTGGGC
>JAUYES010000575.1 GCA_030691225.1 Holophaga sp.
GCCCAAAGCCCTGGTACACCGGATGGTCAAACAGCATCCCCTCCTGGTTCGGTGCGAAGTAGCACTGGTAGATCACAGGGAACCTCTATCGAATGAACGGCCACCACACAATAAAAGCTAGGCATACCTCGATAAAACAATAGGCCAACTCATGGCAAGGATAGTCGCCCTAGTTATGCACGCCCGGCGCTTCGCGGCCCATTTTCTCCACGTATTCCAGGTAGGAGCCCTGAAAGAGAAGGGGCCCTTCGTGTTCTTCGCCGCCCAATTCCAGCACGCGATTGGCTAGCCCGCGCAGGAACGTTCGATCGTGGGAAACGAACAGCATCGTGCCTTCGAAATCCTTCAAGGCATCGATCAGCATTTCTTTGGTGGCAAGATCCAAGTGGTTGGTAGGTTCGTCGAGCACCAGGAAATTGGGAGGATCCAGCAGCATGCGAGCCATGGCCAATCGGGATTTTTCGCCACCCGAAAGGGCGCGAATGCGCTTGTCTACGTCATCGCCCGAGAACTGGAAGGCACCCAGCATATTGCGCAATACACCCAGGCCTTCCATGGGAAAATCCTGTTGCATCTGCTCCAGCACCGTAAGGTCTGCGTCGAGCAAATCCAAGGACTGCTGCGCGAAATAGCCCAGTTTAAGGCTGGCGCCCAGACGCACTTCGCCGGAATCCGGCTCCAAGGCACCCGCCATCATTTTCAATAGGGTGGATTTACCGGCGCCGTTCTTACCCATCACGCACCACCGTTCGCGGCGGCGAATATGGAAATCGAAATTCTTGTAGATGCTGCGAGTGCCATAGGCTTTGCTCACGCCTTTGAGCATCGCCACGTCATCACCGGAACGGCCAGGGATACGGAAATCCCATTTGCCGACCTTGCGCTTCTTGGGCAATTCGATGCGCTCGATCTTGTCCAAGGCCTTCACGCGACTCTGCACCTGAGCGGCTTTGGCCGCATGGGCCGAGAAACGTTCAATGAAGCGCTGTTCCTTGGCCAGCTTGGCCTGCTGCCGCGCGTAGGCCGCCTCTTGATTAGTTTCCCGGGTTTCACGCTCGCGCACATAGAAGTCGTAGTTGCCCGAGTACGTTACGATATCGCCACCATCGATCTCGATGACCTTGGTGACGATGCGGTTCATGAAGTCCCGATCGTGGGAGGTCATCAGCAGCGTGGAAGACACGCTCTTTAGAAAATTCTCCAGCCACAAAATCGATTCGATATCCAAATGGTTGGTGGGTTCGTCCAAGAGCAAAACGTCGAAATTACCAAGCAGCACCTTGGCCATGGAGACCCGCATCTTCCAACCGCCCGAGAGCGCGCCGACATCGCCTTCGATCTGATCTTCGGCGAAACCAAGGCCACTCAAGCAGGCGCGCGCCTTGGCTTCTAATTCATAACCACCCAGATGCTCGTATTCTTCCTGCACATGGCCGAATCGCTCCAGAACCGCATCAAAATCCGCGCATTCGGGATCGGCCATGGCGTGTTGAAGCTCCATCAATTCGTGGTGGAGATCACCTAAACGACCACTGCCCGCAATGGCTTCGTCCAAGACCGGACGGCCCGACATCTCGTCAACTTCCTGCCGGAAATAGCCAATGGAGAGTTTCTTGGGCAGGCTCACGGTGCCATCATCGGCAGTTTCTTCGCCCATGATCATCCGGAATAACGTTGATTTCCCGGCCCCATTGGGACCGACCAAACCCACCTTTTCGCTGGCGTTGAGCTGGAAATCGGCATCGATGAACAAAATCTGTTTGCCGTATTGCTTGCTGATATTCGAGAACGAGATCATGGGACTCCGGTGCGCAAGGAGCGAGTGAAGTGCGAGTGGAAACACCCCGGCCGCAACGACGAACCCCGAGACAGATCCTGAAACGATTCTACCCGCGATTGTCAGGGCCTTGGATCACCGACTAGAATTCGCCATGCCCAATGCCCCATCTCTTCACATCGAAGACATTATGCTGACCGTCGGGAACCACCAACTCGGCGCACGATGGATCCGGCATCACGCCCATCGAAAGCTGGAACCCACGCTCGTGTTCCTTCATGAGGGCCTCGGCAGCATTGCTCAGTGGCGGGATTTCCCTGAGACCCTGGCTCGACAGACAGGACTGCCGGCCCTGGTCTATGACCGCCTGGGACATGGAACCTCGCCCGCCCTTTCGGAACCGCGCACCATGCACTACCTGGAAGAAGAGGCCTTGGTTGTGCTCCCGCGCATGCTGGCCTGCTGTGGCATCGAGAACCCCATTCTCGTGGGGCATAGCGACGGCGGAAGCATCGCCCTCCTTTTTGCCTCGAAATTCCCGGAGGTTCCGCGAGCTGTAATCTCCGAAGCCGCCCACGTTTTCCTGGAACCCATCACCCGCACTGGCCTGCAGGCCGCCAAGGAAGCCTTTGATCATGGATTGCTGCGTGGCAAGCTCGCCCGGTTTCATGGTGAAAAAATCGACGCCCTGTTCCAGACCTGGTGCGGCACCTGGCTCGATCCGGCTTCCCATGATTGGGATATCACCTCACCCATGTCCAACATCCAAGCGCCCCTCCTGATGGTCCAAGGAGAGAACGATGACTACGGGAGCCCCGCCCAAATTCTTGCCGTAACCCGTCGCGTGCAAGGCCCCACCGAAACCTTGATGATTCCCCACTGCGGCCATATTCCTCATTTTCAGGCCAATCAGATCGTGCTCTCGCGGATCAGGGCCTTTCTTCAGAAATTCGTTGCTCCTTTCGAAAACTAGCCGAAACGTTTTGGCGTCCTTAGGCATCCAAGGCCTGATCTGGGGCCTGATCTGGCGTTAGCCATGGTTTCGCCCTGCCCCCAGAAATCATTGGACCGCATCTCGTACTTGTTCAGAATGTGAACACTCTACTTTCCAGTTTCGACTTTCCGGAGGTTCCATGGTTGAAGGCAGCGCACCACTTCGGGTTGTGACGGCTGCTGCCCTCTTCGATGGCCACGATGCCGCCATCAACTTGGTTCGCCGACTCTTGGTCGCCCAGGGAGCTCAGGTCATCCATCTGGGCCATAACCGCAGCGTGGCCGATATCGCCAAGGCCGCAGTCGAAGAGGACGCCCAAGCGGTCTGCGTATCCTCCTACCAGGGCGGCCATATGGAATTTTTCGGCTACCTTGCGCAGAGGCTTCGTGAACTCGGCGCGGGCCACATCAAAGTCTTCGGCGGTGGCGGTGGGGTTATCCTGCCCGAGGAGGCGGAAGAATTGCATCGCCTTGGGGTCGAGAAAATCTACACGCCGGATGATGGAATGCGGATGGGCGTGGAAGGCATGATTCAGGATCTCCTGGCGCGTACGCGCCAGCAGGTGGTTAAAGACGATGATTCCGTTCAGCCTCGGTGGGATGAACCCTATGGGCTATCGACCCTGCTTACACGCGCCCTGGAAGGCAAGGAGTGTGCGAATCAAGAGTCACCGAAATCGGTTCCGGTAGTCGGCTTGACGGGCACGGGGGGGGCTGGGAAAAGCTCTCTGACGGATGAAATAATTCGACGACTTCTTTTAGATTTCCCCAAGCTAAAAATCGCGGTCCTGGCCATTGACCCCACTCGAAAAAGCTCGGGGGGTGCATTACTGGGTGATCGCCTGCGCATGAATACCACCGGGGATTCTCGCGTCTTCTTCCGCAGTCTGGCTGCTAGCGCCGGAACCGAAACCATTGCAGTCGTGCGCCGCTGCACAAAGCTTTTGAAGCAGGCTGGCGCGAATAT
>JAUYES010000578.1 GCA_030691225.1 Holophaga sp.
CCATGACACTGGTGCAACCCTCGCCGGGAAGCTGCTCGGTCACGATCGTCCAATGCGGTGCTGATGGCGCCAACTGGGCCAGGCAGGGCTCGGCATTACCGATCGCGAGGAATAGGGCTAGGGCTGGAAGCAGGGAATATCGCATGGGGAACTCCTGGCATCGCAAAGTGAAAATTTAGGATAGCCTGAGATGCCTTGTCTTACGATGCTATCGATGCCCTCGAGTCGGAATGGTTCGCTTCATGTTTCATGCTGTCTTTTCCTTGGAGTCGTTATGCGTGTGACGCCCCTTGCTGCCCTGATCTGCCTTCTGCCATTGGCAGGACAAGACACCTATCAGAAGCCCAACAAAGCCATTCTGGAGGTGCTGGACGCCCCGAACTTTCCCGCCTTCCAACTGGCCCCCGGCGGCGCCCACGCCTTCCTCGTGGAATTCGAAAAGCACCCCATGATCCGTGATTTAGCCCGGCCCATGCTTCGCTTAGCGGGCGCTCGGGTGGACCCCCAGGCCCGTGCTCCCCACGGCGGCGGTCGCGTCAAACGGGTTGAACTACTCCGCGTTAAGGATGGCGTGCGCAAGGCCATCACCTTGCCCGCAGGCCCCCGCTGGTCGAGTCCAGCGTGGAGCCCCGATGGCAGCCGTTTCTACCTCACCGCCACGAGCGATCAGGGCGTGAGTCTCTACCTCGGCGAAACGGCCACGGCCGCGCTTCGCAAGGTGCCTGAGTTGCGCCTGAACGCCTCCTTTGGCGGCGCCGTGCAATGGATGGCGGGCTCTCAGCGTCTGCTGGTCAAGGCCGTGCCCAAGGCCCAGGGCCCCGCGCCCCGCACGCCCGACGCACCCGCCGGGCCCCGCATTCAGGAGAACTTCGGCAAATCGTCACCCGTGAAGACTTTCCAGGATCTGCTTCAGAACCAGCATGACGAGGCCCTCTTCGCCCACTACGCAACCAGCCAAGTGACCGTGGTGGAAGCGAGCAGCCTAAAGATCCACGCCCTCGGAAAACCCGGCCTCGTGAATAACCTGGATGCCAGCCCCGATGGCCGTTTTCTGCTCGTCGCCACCCTTCAGAAGCCTTTCTCTTATGTGTCGGCCTCAAATAGTTTTCCTCACCGCTTCGAACTCTGGGACGCCAAGGGCGCGGTGGTGCGCAAAGTCCACGAGCATGGCCTGCTGGAAAACATCCCCAACGAAGGCGTGCAGACGGGACCCCGCAACCTGCGCTGGGTGCCCGTGGCCCCCGCCACTCTGCAGTGGGTGGAGGCTCTGGATGAGGGCGATCCCAAGAAAGAAGTGCCCCATCGCGATCGCGTAATGGCGCTCGCCGCCCCTTTCCAGGGTGAGGCCAAGGAACTGCTGAAGACCGAACACCGCTTCGCCGGGCTCACCTACAGCGAAAAGGGTGATCTGGCGGTGCTGCGGGAAGTTGATCGCAAGCGCAATTGGAATCGCACGTGGCTCTTGGATCCGACCAATCCCACCAAGGCGCGCCTGTTCACAGACCTCAGTTCCAGGGACCGCTATAAGGACCCCGGCAATCCGGTGATGAAGATGCTCCCCAACGGAGGGAACGTCATTCGCCAAGAGGGTCGCACCGTCTGGCTGACGGGTTCCGGCGCCAGCCCCAAGGGCGATCTGCCCTTTCTCGACCGGCTGAACCTCGACACCCTGAAGTCGGAACGACTCTTCCAGTGCCGTGAAGGCTGGTCCGAAGGCGCTAGCCTGCAGGCCGATGGTTCCCTGTTGATCCGCCGGGAGAATCAGTCCACGCCGCCGAATGTCTTCTTGCGCAGCGCCGATGGCACGGAACGCGCCCTTACAAACAACCAGGACCCAGCGCCCATCCTGCGCCAGATCCGCAAGGAGCGCGTGCGCTATAAGCGGCCCGATGGCGTGGAATTGAGTTTCACCATGTATCTGCCCCCGGATTTCAAGAAGGGTCAGCCCTGCCCAACGTTGGTGTGGGCCTATCCCCAGGAATTCACCAGCGCCTCGGATGCGGGCCAGGTCTCCGGCAACGCGAACCGCTTCACCAGCATCGGCGGTATCTCCCAGGTCTTCATGGCCCTCGCCGGCTACGTGGTCCTCGACGACGCCACCATGCCCGTGGTGGGTGATCCCGTCACTGTGAACAACACCTTCCTCGAACAGATCGTCGCCAGTGCCAAGGCCGCCATCGACAAGGCCGCAGAACTCGGCGTAACGGATCCCACGCGGGTTGCAGTGGGCGGCCATAGCTACGGCGCCTTCATGACCGCCAACCTGCTGGCCCACTGCGATCTCTTCAAGGCCGGCATCGCCCGCAGCGGCGCTTATAACCGCACCCTGACGCCCTTTGGCTTTCAGAGCGAGCGCCGCAGCCTGTGGGAGGCCCCGGACATGTATCTGAAGGTCAGCCCTTTCATGAGCGCCAACAAATTCCACGCGCCGATTCTACTGATCCACGGTGAGGTGGATAACAACATGGGCACCTTCCCCATCCAGTCCGAACGCCTCTTCCAGGCCCTCAAGGGCAACGGCCAGAATGTTCGCTACGTCACCCTACCCCATGAATCCCACGGCTACAGCGCCAAGGAAAGCGTGATGCATACGTTGTGGGAAATGGAAACCTGGTTAGGGCGGAATCTAAAGTAGCCAGTAGAGAACAAGACACTCTGGCATTAGCGGCCAAAGGGCTTTGGCCCTGGAATCGATAGGGATGGGCGGCATCTCACAGGGAAGCCTAGGCGGTCGCCATGACCTATCCTTTCATCTCCTTTGCGATTGACCGCTGCGAAGAGTCTTCTGCGGGCCCAAGCGGCTTTTGAGAGCTTCAATACCCGACGATCCTTGCGGAGATTTCCGTTTGGCTCTGGTTCCGCGTTACTTCAGCATCCTCGGCCGTCCATCTGCATCGGCAATCACGCGGCCGAGATTCAAGATGAACTGGGCTTGATGGACCATGCCGCGCAGATCCCAGGTGGGATCGTAGGTATCGAGCACCTGATGGTATTTGTCTAGATAGGTCTTGCCTTTGGCGCGATTGGCTTCGGGTTGATCCAGGTAGTCGCGGTCGCCTTCCAGTGAAAAGCCAGGACTGAGGGCTGGAATTCCCACGGCGGCAAAGGGGTAATGATCGGAGCGAAAATACAGACCGGCCGGATCGGTTTGTCCTTCCATGGGTGCCAGATTCAAGGGCTTGCCAACTTCTCGTGCCAATTCAAGAAGCGTGCTGCGTTCGCCGCCCAGAAACTCAATATCCCGAGCCGGTCCGACCCAGTTCAGACTCTCGAAATTCAAGGCCGCAACCGTTTTTGCCAGCGGCCATAGAGGGTTGGCGACGTAGGCTTCTGCACCAAGGAGTCCCTGTTCCTCTCCGCAGGTGAGCATGAAAATTTGACTGCGCCGCGTGGGGTAGGGCACCGTGGCTTTGGCCACTGCCAGTAATGAGGCGATGGCGCTGCCGTTATCGATGGCGCCGCAATAGATATTGCCGTTTTGAATGCCCAGGTGGTCCCAATGGGCGCTATAGATCACGGCCTCTTCCTTGAGTTTCGGATCGGTTCCGGGCAGCACCCCCACCACGTTGTACTGGGGAAAGCTCCGCACGGTGGAGGTGAGGTTTCCCTTGGCTTTCAGAGTCAGAGGGATGGGGCGGAAGTCTTTGCGTTCGGCGGCTTTGCGAAGGGCGTCCAAATCCTGGCCGGAGGCCTTCAGCAAGGTGCGGGCGAGATCTTGATGAAGCCAGCCCACCAGGGGTACGCCACGGCGTTCCGTTAGGGCGAAGCGTTCGCCTTCGAAGCCATTGCGGGCCACAGACCAATGGTAGGCTGCGCCTTCCGAATCGTGAACGACCAGGACACCCGCCGCACCGCGCTTGGTGGCTTCCTCGAATTTGGTTCGCCAACGGCCATGAATGGTCATGTTAGGGCCATCGAAGCGCTTGGGTTCTCCAGGGGTGCTGGCCGGTTCGTTAACGAGCACGATCAAGAATTTGCCTTTGCAATCGATGCCCTTGAAATCATCCCAACCCTCCTCGGGGGCGTCGATGCCGAAGCCCATGAAGATGACGGGTGCATCAATGGTGGCGGTGGCCTTGCCATCACCACTGCTGTAGACCACATCCTTCCAAAAGGTGGTTGTAATGAGCCCC
>JAUYES010000582.1 GCA_030691225.1 Holophaga sp.
CAACGTCAATCAGGCAAAGGGCAGCTTCGATGGAGCCCGCCAGGCCTATGCCATCGGCGCCAACGACCAACTCCTAACGAGTGATCAGTACAAGCCCTTGATCATTGCCTATAAAAACGGTGCGCCCATAGCCCTCTCGGATGTTGCCACCGTCATCGATGGCGTGGAAAACACCAAACAGGCGGCCTGGATGAACCAGACCCCCGCCGTGATCGTGAATATCCAAAGGCAGCCCGGGGCCAACATCATTGCGGTGGTTGACCGCGTGAAGGACCTGCTGCCACAGCTCCGGGCCTCGTTGCCATCCTCGGTCGAGTTGTCCATCCTCACGGATCGCACCATAACCATCCGCGCCTCGGTGGAGGATGTTCAATTCGAATTGATGCTCACCATCGCCCTGGTGGTCATGGTGATCTTTCTCTTTTTGCGCACTGTGGCCGCCACCATCATTCCCAGCGTGGCCGTGCCTCTTTCCATCGTGGGCACCTTCGGCGTCATGTATTTGCTGGGCTACAGCCTGAATAACCTCACCCTCATGGCACTGACGATTTCCACCGGGTTCGTGGTGGACGATGCCATCGTGATGATCGAAAACATCATGCGCTACATTGAGGCCGGAGAGCCCCCGCTCCAGGCGGCCCTCAAGGGCGCCGGACAAATCGGTTTCACCATCCTATCGTTAACGGTGTCGCTGATCGCAGTGCTGATCCCGCTACTCTTCATGGGCGATATTGTGGGGCGGCTCTTCCGCGAATTCGCGGTGACCCTCAGCGTAACGATCCTGGTGTCAGCGGTGGTTTCGCTCACGCTGACGCCCATGATGTGCGCCAAGTTGCTTAAACACAAAAAGCCCAGTGAGCAGGGCCGCTTCTACCAGTCGTCGGAACGCGTCTTCCTACGAATCATCGCGTTCTATGACCGCACCCTCACCTGGGTTTTGAAACATCAGCAAGCCACGCTCGTGGTCGCCGTGGCCACACTTGCCTCCACCGTGCTGCTTTACCTAGCCATTCCCAAGGGTTTCTTCCCCGTGCAGGATACGGGCGTGATCCTGGGTATTTCGGAGGCGCCCCAGACGGTCTCCTTCGCGGCCATGGCCGAACGCCAACAAGCGCTGACCAAGGTGATCCTCCAGGATCCAGCCGTGGAAAGCCTTTCCTCCTTTATTGGCGTGGATGGTACCAATACGACCCTGAATAGCGGACGCATCCAAATCAACCTCAAGCCCCTGAAGGATCGAAAACTTAGTGCCTCCGAGATCATTCATCGCTTGCAACCCGAAGTCGCCAAGGTCAGCGGCACCAGACTCTTCTTGCAGCCAGTGCAGGATCTTACCGTTGAAGACCGCGTGAGCCGAACCCAGTACCAGTATTCGATGGAAGACGCCGATGCCAAGGAACTGAGCGAATGGGTGCCTCGCTTCATGACGCGCCTTCAAGAGCTTCCCGAACTTCGCGATGTGGCCAGCGATCAACAAAATGAAGGCCTCCAGGCCATGCTGGTGCTGGATCGCAGTACGGCTTCGAGGCTTGGCATCACCCCCCAGATGTTGGATGACGCCCTGTACGATGCCTTTGGCCAACGACAAATCTCCACGATGTTCACGCAGATGAATCAATACCGAGTAGTGCTGGAAGCCACGCCTGGCCTGCATCGGCAGCCTTCGGATCTGCAGAATATTTTTGTCCGCTCTGCCAGTGGTGGTTCCGTTCCGCTGAGTGCTTTCACGCGCATGGAAACCTCGAATAGCCCCCTTGCCATCAATCATCAAGGGCAATTCCCAGCGGTCACCATCTCCTTCAATCTCGCACCCGATGTTTCGATTGGTGATGCTGTGAAGGCCGTGGAACGGGTCAGGCGCGAGATCGATATGCCACCTAGTATCAAATCCGGATTCCAAGGCACCGCCCAGGCCTTTAGCACCTCCCTGGCCAATACGCCCTGGCTAATCCTGGCGGCGGTCATGACGGTCTACATCCTGCTGGGCGTGCTGTACGAAAGCTACATTCACCCCATCACAATCCTCTCCACCTTGCCCTCGGCGGGCGTGGGCGCTCTGCTCTCGCTGATGCTCTGCCGCACCGACTTCAGCGTCATTGCGCTTATCGGCATCATCCTGCTCATTGGCATCGTAGAAAAGAACGCCATCATGATGATTGACTTCGCCCTAGAGGCCGAACGCAAGGATGGCCAAGCCCCGCACGAGGCCATCTACCAAGCAGCCCTCCTGCGCTTCCGCCCCATCATCATGACCACCCTGGCCGCGCTGCTCGCCGGCGTACCCCTAGCCCTAGGTTCCGGCGTGGGCTCCGAACTCCGCCGCCCCCTCGGCATCGCCATCGTCGGCGGCCTAATCTTCAGCCAAGTCCTAACCCTCTACACCACCCCCGTAATCTACCTAGCCTTCGATCGCCTTTCACGCCGCTTCCGCGGCGTGAGTGGGGCTGCGCCCGAAGTGAAAACGAAATGAGCCTCTCTGTGGCTTGCGATCTTTTCGGCCGCGTACGCGGCCGTTACCTCCAGGCGGAACGCCTGGAGCGGATGAGCCCGGAGCAGGAGCGCAGGGCCACTGCGCCGCAGGCGCAGCCCGCAGGGCGCGGCACAGGATGTGCCGCGTGAACATCTCCGCTCCTTTCATCCGCCGCCCCGTCGCCACCACGCTCTTGACGGTGGCCTTGGCGCTGCTGGGTGCCATCGCGTATCAATTCCTGCCAGTATCGCCGCTGCCCCAGGTGGAATTTCCTACCATCCAGGTGCAGGCTGGGCTGCCGGGGGCCAGCCCGGAGACCATGGCTTCTTCGGTGGCAACTCCCCTGGAGCGACAATTCGGGCGCATTGCCAGTGTTACGGAAATGACCTCTAGCAGTTCGCTAGGGTCTACGAACATCACCCTGCAATTCGATCTGAATCGGGACATCCACGCGGCGGGCCGCGATGTTCAGGCCGCCATCAACGCGGCTCGCGGCAACCTTCCTGCCAATCTCCCCAACAACCCTTCCTACCGCAAAGTCAACCCAGCGGATTCTCCAATTTTGCTCATCGGGCTCACCTCCAAGCTCGTGCCCCGTGAGCGGATGTACGACATCGCCTCCACCGTGCTTCAGCAAAAGCTATCCCAGGTGCGCGGCGTGGGCCAGGTCATGGTCTGGGGCGGTGCGCTCCCGGCGGTGCGCGTGGAAGTCAATCCCATCGCCTTGAATAGCCGAGGTCTTGGCCTCGAAGACGTTCGCTTGGTGCTTAACGCCGCCAACCAGAATCGCCCCAAGGGCGAGCTATCCAACGACCAAACAACTTGGTCTATCAACACCACCAGCCAAATGATGAAGGCCTCGGAATATCGGGATTTGATCATTTCCTACAAGAGTGGCGCAGCACTGCGTCTATCCGATGTGGCCAAGGTGACCGACTCGGTGGAGAACGTTCGCAACGGCGGATTGACCAACGGTACGCCTGCCATCATGGTCGCGGTCTTCCGGCAGCCCGACGCCAATATCATCCAAACCGTGGATCGGGTCCGCACCATCCTTCCCGAACTCCAGGCCGCCATGCCACCCACCGTGGCTATGCAGGTCATCATCGATGCCACGCGCACCATTCGCGCTTCGGTAAGGGATGTACAACTGGCCCTGATGATTTCCATTTCGTTGGTCATTCTGGTGGTCTTTCTCTTCCTGCGAAACTGGCGCTCGACGCTGATTCCCAGTGTGGCCGTACCTATTTCGTTGATTGGCACCTTTGGCGCCATGTACTTACTGGGATACACCATCGATAACCTATCCCTGATGGCCCTCACCGTGGCCACGGGCTTTGTGGTGGATGATGCCATCGTAGTGGTGGAGAACATCACCCGTCATATTGAAAACGGGATGAAGCCCATGGAGGCTGCCTTCCATGGCGCCAAGGAAATCGGCTTTACCGTGGTTTCCATCAGCATTTCGCTCATCGCCGTGTTCATTCCCATCCTGCTTATGGGCGGCATCGTGGGAAGGCTGTTCCGGGAATTCGCCATCACGCTTTCCGTAGCCATTGCTGTGTCGATGGTGGTGTCCCTAACCACCACGCCGATGATGTGCTCACGACTCCTGCGGCCCGCCAAGGATCAGAAACACGGTCGAGTCTTTGCGTTTAGCGAACGAATTTTCCAATGGATCATGGCTCACTACGAGCGCTCTCTGACTTGGGTACTGCAGCACCAGCGGTTCACACTGGGAGTCGCTCTCGGGACCATGATCGCCACCGTGGCCCTCTACATCATTATTCCGAAGGGTTTCTTTCCCCAGCAAGACACTGGGCGCATCACTGGTTCCATTC
>JAUYES010000586.1 GCA_030691225.1 Holophaga sp.
CCCATTTTCTGCCGCAGGCAGAAAATGGGCCGGGCTTACCACGGCACTCGACCCTTCGTCTTATGGCTGCTTCTTCCGATCTGACCAGGTTCAACGGGGGCCGATGCATGGGGCCCGGCTTGGATCCAGCGTAGCAGAGGATCCGCTGTCCTTGAGGACCGCCATTGGTTGGGAACTGCGTAAGCTACGCGTTTTCAAGCGCTATGAATGGGCAAAAAAATCCGTTCGGCCGGGCCTTGACACCACTAGATCTTGGGGTGATCCTTTCCATTCGACACAATCGCTTGCGGTTCGTCCTCATTGCCTCGAAGACAGAGGCCAGTAGGGCTGTCAACTTAAAAATTTCTCGGCGTGGGGGCTACCCGCGCCTTCGTTTTGTCGTCTCTGGAGCCGCCTGCCATGAAGATTTCTCGCCACTTCACCAAGGTCGGTCACGATGCGCTGGAGGGCATACCCTTTGTTCCACGCGTAAGTCGAATCACCAAGTTGGATGGCACCGTGGTCTTCGAGGCCAAGGATGTGATGGTGCCGGAGAGCTGGTCTCAGGTGGCGGTGGATATCCTGGCCCAGAAATACTTCCGTCGAAAAGGCATCGATAAGATCGGCGGCGGCGAAAAGGATTCCCGACAGGTCTTTCATCGCATGGCCGGTTGCTGGCGCCATTGGGGTGAGACCAGCGGCTATTTCAATACCGCAGAAGATGCCCAGGCCTTCTACGACGAACTGACCTACATGCTGGCCAACCAGATGTGCGCGCCCAACAGCCCGCAGTGGTTCAACACGGGCCTGCACTTCGCCTATGGCATCAGCGGGCCTGCTCAAGGACATTTCTATGTGGATCCCGCCACGGGCCAAGTGAAGAATTCCACCTCGGCCTACGAGCGCCCTCAGCCCCATGCCTGCTTCATCCAGAGCGTGTCTGATGATCTGGTCAACCCTGGCGGCATCATGGATCTGTGGATGCGCGAGGCGCGCATCTTCAAATATGGTTCGGGTACTGGTAGCAATTTCTCGAAGATCCGTGGCTCGGAAGAACCGCTATCCGGCGGCGGTCGCAGTTCGGGCTTGATGAGTTTCTTGGCTGTCGGCGATCGCGCCGCCGGTGCCATTAAATCGGGCGGTACCACACGTCGTGCCGCGAAAATGGTGTCGTTGGATCTCGATCACCCCGACATCGAAGCCTTCATCGGTTGGAAGGTGGCGGAAGAGCGCAAGGTCGCCATGATGGCCACGGGTTCCATCTTCATCGGCAAGCACTGGAATGCCATGTGTGAAGCTGTAGAAGGCAGCACCACCCGCGATGCCAACCCCAAGACCAACGAAAAATTCCGCAAGGCCCTGGCCCTTGCCAAGCGCGATGGCGTGCCTGCGGCCTTCATCGCCCAGTGCATTGGCCGTTTGGAACAAGGCGATTTCGCTCGCGATCTGAAACAGTACGACACCACCTGGGATGGCGAAGGCTATAGCACCGTGGGGGGCCAGAATTCCAACAACTCCGTACGCGTGCCCGATGCCTTCATGCGTGCCCTGGAGCGCGATGGCGAATGGCAGCTCACGCGGCGGGTCGATGGGCGGCCCATCAAGAACCTCCGCGCCAAGGATCTCTGGTCCAAGGTCAACCACGCGGCGTGGTCCTGCGCGGATCCCGGTATCCAGTTCGATACCACCATCAACGATTGGCATACCTGCCCCAAGGCTGGGCGCATCAATGCGAGCAACCCTTGCTCCGAATACATGTTTCTGGATGACACGGCCTGTAATCTAGCTTCGCTGAATCTCTGTGCCTTCCTGACGGAGGACGGCGGCTTCGATCTCGTGGGCTATCGCCACGCTATCCGCCTGTGGACCATCGTGCTGGAAATATCGGTGCTGATGGCTCAGTTTCCCAGCGAACCCATCGCGAAGCTCAGCTACGAATACCGCAC
>JAUYES010000591.1 GCA_030691225.1 Holophaga sp.
GAGGTCCAATAACTGGGGTTCCTGGAGGCCTTTCCGGGCGAAATCCGTGAGCCCTTTGACCAAATCCCGGCCCCGGCCTGCGGCGTGCAGAATCGTATCCACGGATTTAAGCAACGGCGGATCCTGAGCCAACTGGAACTGCAACACCGAACCCAACCCCATGATCGCGGCCAAAACATTGTTCATATCGTGGGCAATACCACCGGCCAGGCTGCCGAGGCTTTCCAATTGCTTGGCGTGCTGAATTTCAAGTTCCATTTTTTGGTGGTTCGCCTCCATCTGCTTTTGCTCTGTGATATCCCGACAAAGGCCTATCGATAAATCGTCGTGAATCTTGGCGGCGCGCAAAAGCACCGGAAAGTGGCTGCCATCTTTTCGTCGAAGCGCGATCTCCTGAAGGACAGAACCATCTTTCTGGAGGATGTCAAAGCTGGCCCGGTTGCCCTCGGGGTCCGGTGTGCCCAGGTCCTGAATGGCCATTCTCAGCAATTCTTCACGGGAATAGCCGGTCATGGCCTCGGCAGCCTTATTGACCTGAAGGTAGCGGCCTTGGCCATTAATAACAAAAATGCCATCGGGTGCCGCGTCAAAATAGGTTCTCAGGAGGGCTTCGCTTTCTCGAAGCTCGCGAGATGCCAACTTTCGAGTGGTTATATCTCGAATAAAGACAACGAACTGGGCTGTTGCCTCGTTAAAGGAATCGCTGACCTCCACGTCAATCAACTCACCCTGTTTGGTGCGGTGCAGGCTTTCGAAGCGATCCCATCCAGCCGCCTTGGCTAACTGGGCATGTTCGGAAATTTCCAGGTGAGTCAATTTGGCATCCAAGTCCCGGATATTCATGGTCAGCAGCTCTGCCCGACTGTAGCCCGACATTCGAACGTAGACCTCGTTAACATCGCGCAGGTTGCCGGCCTGATCGATGACCCAGAAGCCATCCCGAGTGGTCTGGAGCATGGCTTGGTGTTGCTGGGCCAAGACTTGCACTTCATCCAGGGCCGACTTCCTGTCCTTTGCATCGCGCTTTTGTTGCCGAGCCACGAGGACGATGGCCACCAACCCAATTGCCCAAAGGGAGCCCAGGCTCGCGAGCGCCACCCGATCTTGGACCCCCGCGATGGTGACTCCGGACTGAATCGGAACCGAAACGCTGATGCCCCCGCGCACTTGCCCCAGTTGATAGCCTTGACTGGCGTGGCAACGCAAACACCCCTGCTCCACGACAAAGGCACCCATGTAGCGAAGGTGGCTTTCGCCTTTGAGATTTTGTTTCTCCCAATACTCTCGGGAGCCCATTTCGAATTTTTGGAGAGCCTTGCGCTCCCAGGAATCTGCAGCATTTTCGGGACGAATCGGATTCAGGCTGGTGAGGTGACCGCGCAACCCGTATTCCTTGGCCCCAAGTTCGTGCACCATGCGGGTCATGTAGGCCGGGTTCACCAGTGTGTAGACCTTGCCTTTGGTTGTCGTAATTTCCCGATCAGGGATGAACGCGAGGTAGGGATTGGCGGGTGTTTTTTCGTCTAAGGGCACATAGACCCCGCCCCTTTGGGTGGCCCAGAGCCGGTAGGTCACATCCTTGCGATAGCTGTCCTTCGCCCGATTCAGGGCAATATCCAAAGCCTCGCGCCGGGAATAATAGAGCCCCAACCCCAGGAACAGGCCCACCAGCAGAGTCCAAAGAGCGGCCCGAACCACCACCAGCCGAGCCAGCGATCGATCAGGGAACAGGTCGCTCAGAGGGCTAGTCATGCCAATCTCCGTGTTGGGCGAGGACTGCCCCCAAAGACAAACGATGCTTAACCATAGGTTTCGGAAAACCGGGTTAATACCTTAATTTGGAATTAGTCCCCGGTATAAAAACGACACCTGTATTCTGGAAATCTCATGTCCCTACCAAATCGCACACTCAGCCAACGTGGACGCCGTGCCCGTGCTACGGGCCGTTTAGCCGAGCGGGCGACTCTTTGGGTCATGTGGCTCCGTGGCTGGGATGTGGTGGCCCACAACCTAAAAATGGGCCGCTTTGAATTGGATCTCCTCCTGACCCGCGGGGCCGAATTGCGCCTGATCGAAGTCAAAGCCCGCCGCCCCGGAGCCTGGACGACTGCCGACATCGCCCTTTCCTATGAGCAGCGGTTGCGCCTCCAATTGGCGCTTCGGACCTATCTAGACCGCGTTCCCTGGCCCGGCAACATTACCTTCCAGCGCGTTTCCTGGGCCGGAAGGCGAGTTCGCTTTCAGCCATGGGAAAGTTGGGATGCCTTGAAAATCCAGAGATAAGAGCTACCCTTGGCCTGCGATCAATCACTACCGCTCGGAACACAGGCCAGTTAAAAGGCAACTTATGGTTGAAAACCGTTTGTAAATACCCCGCAAGGGTTATGTGCCTGACCACGAATTACTGCAGTCCCTTTTCTTGGAGGTTTTATGAAAAAACTTGCCAGTCTTTTGCTGCTGGGCACTGCCCTCAGCCTTACCGCTCAAGAAGGCCAGACCTGGGGTTCGGTGCAGGTGGGCGGGGCTTTCCGCTCAAGCGGCAATATCTACAAAAATGGAACCGC
>JAUYES010000592.1 GCA_030691225.1 Holophaga sp.
ACATCAGCTTTATGTCCCTCGCCAATGTTCAGATCTTCCGACGCTTGGCTATGGATGAGCTAGGCGACCTTGAGACCGAGCACGACCACGTCCAGTAGAATCCCATGCCCAAAAACCGGCGCCTCAAGGCGGTTGCACTCCGCTACCACCCAGATGCGCCGTTTTTTGATTCTGCTCCTCGCTTGACGGCCAAGGGTCAAGGGTTTTTGGCTGATAGGATTCTTGAGATTGCCCGCACAAATAGCGTGCCCATCGAGCAAAATCCGGATCTGCTTTCTCTCTTGGAACCGCTTGATGTCAATCGACTGATTCCTCAGGAACTCTTTCAAGCCGTTGCAATTGTGTTGGCGGCACTTTACCGGGCAAATCATCCGTGATTGATCTCCATTGCCATTCCTGTTTCAGCGATGGAACCGATGAACCCGAGGCTTTGGCGATCAAGAGTGATGCGCTAGAACTAACGGCTCTGGCGCTGACCGATCACGACACGCTGGAAGGTCTGCCTCGTTTTTTGGCCATGCAGCCTGAAGTAAAAACTCGCCTGGTGCCCGGGATAGAGTTAAGCTGCCGTTTTCTCGGCAAGGAATTGCATATCTTGGGGTTGCTGGTCGACCACCAGAATCGAGAATTTCGCGCCCGCATCGACGAAGTAAGGGCCCGGCGAAATCAACGCAACATCAAGCTAGTCGAACGCCTCCAATCTCTGGGAATTGATATCAACCTGGAGATCGTCCGGACCTGGGCTCCTTCGGGCCTGGTGTCTCGCACGCACTTTGCTCGCCAACTCGCCGCCATGGGCATCGTGGGTAATTCCCCCGAAGCCTTTCGCAAACTCATTGGTGAAAATGGCTCCGCCTTCGTCCCTTTCCAAGAATTGAGCCCCACGGAGGCCGCTCTTTGGATCCACGAGGCAGGCGGTGTTGCCCTGGTGGCTCACCCGGGGAGATTTGCCGCCGGGCGCTTCATTTGGAACGATGCCATGAGCGAGCTACAACGCTTTGGCATTGACGGCTTCGAAGCCTATTACGGTGAATACGGCCCCGCGGAGCAGCGCTACTTTTTAGAGCTTGCGGCAAGGCTGGGAATGCTTCCGAGTGGCGGTAGCGATTATCACGGCGGCAACAAACCGGGTCTAGAATTGGGCCGTGGTCGAGGAAATTTGAAAATTCCAGACTCCGTCCTGGAAAATTTGGAAGCTGCACGCCCACGATCCATCAATGGGGTCTTCCACCCGTGGGTATCATAAAACGTCGTGCCTGAGGATATGAAATGCCCAAGAAAATCCTGGTCGTCGAAGATGATGCCATAAACGTGAAATTCATGAAGGTAGTACTGACCCGAAAGGGTGGCTACGAGGTTTTGGTCAGCGAAGACGTTAACGAAATTGTCAACCTAGCGGCCAGCGGAGAAATCGACGCAATTCTCATGGATATCAGTCTTTCCCGATCTACCCACGAAGGGCAGAAAGTCGACGGAGTCTTCATCACCAAACTGCTGAAACAAAATCCAGCAACGGCCAAGGTCCCCGTCATTCTCGCTACCGCCCACGCCATGTTCGGCGACCGAGAACGGTTCATGGCGGAAACCGGAGCCGAACACTACATTGCCAAGCCAATCCACGATCCAGACCTTTTTCTGGCAGAGATCCGGAAAGTTGTTCCCGAATGAAGCCGCGTCAAGGACCCCGCACCGCCTATCGCCTGGGCGTTGAATATGACGGATCTCGTTTTCAGGGATGGCAAAAGCAATCCGAACGCCAAGTAGCCCAAGGGGTGCGCACCGTAACGGGAACGCTGGAACGCGTTCTACACGAAGCCAAACAGCAGCCTCTCACGCTTGGGGGCTCCGGCCGCACCGATGCGGGGGTCCATTCACTCGGTCAGGTCGCCCATTTGCATTTGCCCTCTGCTGGTGCACCGAAGCCCCAGGAGCTTCAGCGGATCTTCGATGAAGGGCTGCCATCCGATGTGGCGATTACGAGCATCCACGCCTGCAGCACCTCCTTTCACTCTCGCCACGACGCGCTGACTCGCACCTATCTCTACCAGTTGAGCCTCCGCCGCAGCGCCTTCGGAAAATCCATGCTTTGGTGGGTCAAGAGCCGCATGGAGCTTCAACGATTGGAGGAGGCCTGGTCCCTCTTCGCGGGAAACCATGATGCCGCCGCCTTCTCGGACCTTGAAGCGGGTGAAGATTCTCACGTTCAGATCAAGAGCTGCGAAGTGGCAAAGGACGGCTCCCTCATCATGCTCCGATTGACCGCAGGATTCTTCCTGCGCCGCCAGGTGCGACGCATGGTGGGAGCGGCGGTCCTCTGTGGATTAGGCAAAGAAAAAATAGAACGTCTGCGACGTGACCTTGAAAACCCCACCCCCGAATCAACCCTGCATTGGGCAGAAAAGGCGGCCCCCGCAGCAGGGCTTTTTCTAGAAAGGGTGCGCTACCCAGGGGATCCTGAAAATTCTCCGCTGGTTCCGATCCTGCGAGTGCCGTGACGCTTATCGCAAGGTAAGAAGATTAGAATTGCCGTGGAAGCAATTGCTTCTATGAAAGGGAGCGCCCAATGGGCATCTTCGATGTAATCGGCCCCGTAATGGTTGGGCCAAGTAGTTCGCATACCGCAGGCGCCGTACGCATCGGACTCTTCGCGCGACGATTACTAGGATCCGATCCAAAGATCGCCACCATTGGCCTCCATGGTTCCTTTGCAGCTACCGGCGAAGGACATGGAACCCCTCTGGCTTTGCTGGCTGGCCTTCTTGGACTGTTGCCCGACGACGAGCGCATTCCCGTTGCAGCGGAATTGGCTCATGACCAAAACCTTCACTACTGTTTTGAAACCGTCGATCTGGGGGATGTGCATCCCAATTCCGTACTCCTTAATCTCGAGAGCGAAGGTTGCACCCTCGAGATCAAGGCCAGCAGCATCGGTGGAGGCCGCATCAAGGTCTGGAGCATTGATGGTTTTGCCGTGAACCTCGACGGCGAATATCCAACGCTATTGCTCGCGTACCCCGACCGACCGGGAGCCGTGGCTATCGTGAGTGCCATCTTGGCCAACGCAGCGATCAACATTGCCACCCTGAAGGCCCACCGAACTGAGCGCGGAGGCCAGGCCCTTATGGCCGTTCAACTCGACGAGATGCCTCCCCTCAGTCTGTTGGAAAGCCTGCGGCACCTTCCCCATTTCGAGCAGGTCCGTTTCATCCCAGCGCTGGGATTTGGAGGCTAAGATGACCACCAGCACACTTCGAGACGGCACCCTGGAAGCCTATCTGGATGCAGCCCAAGCACGCAGCTTGCCTCTGTCTGAAATTTTCCTGGAACGGGAAGCACAATCCTCGGGGCGCCCCAAAGAAGAACTCCTGGCACTGATGCACACCCGCATTGCGGTCATGCGGCATTCTCTAAAGCGAGGGCTCGCTGCCCCCCAACGATCCAAGAGCGGACTCGTAGACGGTGGTGCCTATCGGCTCATGCAATGGTCCAAGGATGGAA
>JAUYES010000597.1 GCA_030691225.1 Holophaga sp.
CAGGCTGAGTTCGCCATTCTCTGTTCGCACTAAATCCAGCATGCCGTCCCGAGCCACCAGCGAGCCAATCTCGGCGTGACGCCCGATCAGATCGGCTTGGAGGCCGCGCAATTCCAACTTGGGCAGCTCGATGGCGTTAGCCTTCTGGCCGAGCTCGGCGATTTTCAAATCCTGGAGATCCAGAGAGGCATCCACCACTTTTAGAACATGCGTTCCAGAGGACCATTGGAAGGCGTACGAAGCCTTTGCTGAGACCAAGCCACCCTTCAGGTCGAAGGCCACCTGGTCCTTGTAGTAGGGCTGGTATTTGGGCAACGCCAAGCGTTCCAACGTCAGCGTGCCCTGGGAGGCCAGCGGTTCGGTGGTAAAGAAGCCTGTCCAGGAAAAGGCTTCCCCGGATTCGGTGCGCCCGGCAAAGGCATAGGGATTTTGGTTATTGGGCTGCGTGTGGAAGCCCTTTAATTCAAGACTCAGGGGCCCCAGCGTGGTGGCAAAGGGTTCGCTAAGGCTGCGGTCCAGCAGCTGGATTTTTGCTTCTCGGATCAGCAAATGGTCGATGGCGATTTCGCGTGGAGTGGCTTCAACCTTGGGTTTCGGATCCTGGGCAAGGCGGTCCAGGATGTCGGAGAAATTGAGTTTGCCGTTCCCTAAAACCACCACTCGACCCGAGGGGCGATCCAATTCAACGGCCTGCAAGGCCATGACCCGTGTAAAAAGCGTGGAGCTGCTGAGATTGACGTATAGCCGATCCCAGGCCGCGAAGGCCTCACCATCCCGGTCCTGGATGAGAAAACCTTCCAAGGTGACGGATAGCGCAAAGGGGTTGATGCGCACCTTCTGCACCGAAACGTTGCGTCCGAGCCGCTGACCCAACATGGCGGGAAGCTTTGCTTTGACTACCCGCGGTGCCACTCCGAAACCCAGGACGGCATAGACCAGCACCAGCGAGGCCAGCGTTAACAGAATGCGGCGGTTGAGGCGGGATAACTGGAGGAGAAAAGCCGGTATTTTCATGTTTCACTCCAGGTCCGTTTCCGCATCTCAATCCTAGTCTGAATGGGATTGGCGGGAAGGAAGCTAAAAAACTAGTCCACGGATGAACACGGATGGACACGGATAAAAGCAAAACACTGGAACTGGACTCTCTGTTGCTCAGCATTTGTTTTCTCCGTGTGCCCCGTGCCTCCGTGGTGAATCTCTTCTGGTGAAGGTTGCTCATTCGCAGCCCTCTTTTTTATCCGTGTCCATCCGTGTTCATCCGTGGACTTTCTTTTCTTTTTTATGGGGTCAACTCCTGAAGCGTGAAATTGAAAAATCGGAAAGAGCCCTGGACGAAATTTGGGATAAGATTGGCGCTTAATCCATGGTCCCGAGGCCATGACTACCCATTTCGGGTGTGTCGGTTAATCGGTCGACGCCTTCTCTTAGAGGAGTTCCAATGTCCGAGCCCCGTCGCGTTCTCATCCTGGGAGCCGCTGGTCGCGACTTCCATAACTTCAACACGGTCTACCGTGATAACCCCGACTTCAAGGTCGTGGCCTTCACCGCGACCCAGATTCCCGATATCGCGGGCCGCGCCTATCCGGCCGTCCTCGCCGGGAAGCTCTACCCTGCGGGCATCCCCATCTTCGACGAAAGCGAATTGGTGGACGTCATCAAGAACCACAAGCCCGACGTCGCCGTCTTCTCCTACTCCGATGTCACGCACGAGACCGTGATGCATCTGGCGAGCCTCTGCATCGCCATGGGCGTGGATTTCGAGCTGCTGGGCGCCGACAAGACCATGGTGAAATCCACCAAGCCGGTCATCGCCATCACCGCTGTTCGCACCGGCGCTGGCAAGAGCCAGACCACCCGCTACATCAGCCACATCCTGAAGAGCCTGGGCAAGAAGGTCGTGGCCATCCGGCATCCCATGCCCTATGGTGATCTCGCCATCCAGGCCTGCCAGCGCTTTGCCGAATACTCCGATCTCGACAAGCACAAGTGCACCATCGAAGAGCGCGAAGAGTACGAACCCCATATCGACAACGGTTTCGTTATCTACTCCGGCGTGGATTACGAACAAATCGTTCGCAGCGCCGAGAAGGAAGCGGATGTCATCCTCTGGGATGGCGGCAATAACGATCTGCCCTTCTACGCCTGCGATCTGCACATCGTGATCGCCGATCCCCTGCGCACTGGCCACGAAATGCTGTACCACCCCGGTGAAGCTAACTTCCGTCGCGCCGATGTCATCGTCATCAACAAGTGCGATAGCGCCAAGGAAGAAGACAACCTGTCCATCGAATCCAACGCCAAGAAGTTCAATCCCAAGGCCGTGGTTATTCGCGCCAACAGCCCCGTGACCTGCGAGAAGCCCGAGATGGTCAAGGGCAAGAACGTGCTGATCATCGAAGACGGCCCCACCCTCACCCACGGCTCCATGAGCATTGGCGCCGGTGTAGTTGCTGCCAAGAACTGCGGCGCCGCGAAGATCGTGGATCCCACGCCCTTCGCCGTTGCTTCCATCGCCGCCACCTACAAGAAATACCCCAATGCCCAGGGCATTCTGCCCGCCATGGGCTATGGCGATGCCCAGGTGAAGGATCTCGAAGCCACCATCGAAGCAACTCCTTGCGATGTGGTGCTCTCCGCTACCCCCATCGACATCACCCGCATCCTGAAGGTCAACAAGCCCATGGTGCGTGCCACCTATGAACTGGCCGAAGTCACCAAGGGCCAGTTGGAAACCGCCGTCAAGAAGATGCTGAACACTTAGGTTTCCTCAGCTCTTTTGAAATAAAAATCAGGGCGCTTCGGCGCCCTGATTTTTAGTGGTAGGGGAGGGGGTCTTCTCGGACGGCGTTGTGGATGGCTTTGGCGGTTTGGGGGCCTATGCCGCTGAGGGTGCGTAGTTCGGTTTCGGAGGCTGTCACGATGCGTTCGTTGCTGCCGAAGTGATCGAGGAGTGTCTTTGCGCGGCTGGAGCCTACGCGGGGGAGGCTGGTCAAGATATAGAGTTGGCGGGCGCGCTTGCCTTTAGGGCGGAAGCCAGGGCGTCGGACTCCGACGCGTTTGTTTTGGCGAAGCTGGCGTGCGGCGAACAGGATGATTTGGGCGGTTTCGGCTTCATCCTGTGCGCGGAGAACCTGGAGATCGAAGATCACCCCCAGGGTCAACAGGGCGCCTTGGATGGCTTCGCGGCGGATGTTGGTGCGATTCCACTCGGCCGCGTGGCCTTCCAGAATGAGCAAGGCGCGTAGCCCGCAATTGGTTAACGCGCTGGCTTGGTTGAAGAGGCGGCCATCGCAAAGGCTGGTCAGGAAATCGGGGATGCGTTTGCGTTCTGCGATCACGCGATCTTCGATCAAATAGTCTCCGGTCTTGAGGCGTTTGCGGATGACTTGGGTGCCTTCGGTGGCCTCCAGGTATTCCAGGACCCTGGAACGACTTTCCCGGTCGTCGACAAAGATGCGCATGGGCGTTTCGTGCATCACAGCGCTCGGAACAATGTGAGCACCCGCACCTCTTTGGCACCGCCTGATTCTAAGGCTTGGGTGCAGCGGAGCAGGGTGGTGCCGGTGGTCCAGACGTCATCGACGAGAAGAATGATCTGTCCTTGGATCATGGCGGTACGCCGCAGTGAGATAGCTCGTCGAGGCAGTCGACGGCGCTCGCTTTCAGTGCGTTCCGACTGCGAGGCACTGAAAAGACTTTTGGAAAGAGTTGAAAAGAAGGGGGCGCCAATCCGTTTGGCGAGCAATTTTGCGGATTCCTCCGCCAAGTCAAAGCCCCGCTGCCAGCGGCGATGCAAGGCTGTCGGGGCGCAGGTAACAAGGCTTACCTCCGAAGTCCAGTCCGGAAGGTGGGCGCGCCTCAATCGCTGAAGCAGAGCTTTTTTCCAGCCAAGCTCTCCTTTCTTGATGCCTGGCACCAGGAGGGCTCCGAAGGGTGGGCGTCCACCGTGGTAATCCCACAGGGCGTCTCCGCAGGTCCAGGCCACGGGTTCGGGGCAACTTTTGTCTTCGTCATGCACCAGGGCACACCGAAAACAGCGCGAGTCGGGAAGCGGCAGGAGTCCTTCCCAGCAGCGACCGCAGAGACCGGCCTCGGCCAGTGAACCCAGCGGGCCGAGGCAGCCTCGACAGCAGATGGTGCCCTGGGGCAGGAAGGCTCGCAATCGAAGGATGCTGTTGCTAAGACGTGGCTTGAGGCTCTGAGGCGCTGGCCGGTTCCTGGGGGCGGTTGCGAAAGGCCTTGCGCACCAGCAGGATCACCACGGTGGTCACCGCCAGCATGAGGATGCGAGCGGCCCAATGGTAGGGGCGATGGGCCTCTGGAACGCCATCCATCCTGAAG
>JAUYES010000601.1 GCA_030691225.1 Holophaga sp.
TTCACCACAGAGGACACAAAGAGCACAGAGAAAATGACACGAAGGGAAAAAGAAAGACACAGAGGAGGCTTATATTCCAGGAGGGATTAGCGCACCGAAAAACCAATAAAAAGCAAGCTCGACCAACGGCAAGAGACCCCAATCTATTCATCTTTGTGTCTTTCTTTCCATCTTTGTGCCGTCTTAATCTTTTCTTTGTGCGCTTTGTGTCCTTTGTGGTGAATCGTTTTTAAGTTCACAGCCCCAAATATTCGATTTCCAAATCGCCGTTCGCGCAGACCTGGCACGCCAGTCGGTGATCGGCTGGCGCTTCGAGCGATGCCAGAAAATCACGTTCTTCGGCTTCAGCGGGCGAGCAATCCTCCAGACCGCTAGTCACCCGCACTCGGCAGGTGCCGCAGGAGCCACTTCGACAACCGAAGGTGATATCGGCACCGGCGTGATCCGCAATTTCCTGCAGGGGGGTTCCTTGGGGCGCCTGCACCAAGAGATCATCCAAAATGAAATGTACTTTCACCAAACCAGATTCGACCATCAGGCTTCTCCTATTGATAGCCGCAAGAGATCCTTCAGAATTTCCACCTGACCCAAAGGGGCACTGATTTGAAGGCCCTGCACGCGGGGCCTCGCCAGCTCGATCAATTCGGTGGCGATATCGAGACCTTCCTTGAGCTGATCCTCGGCGCTGGTCCGTGAAGCCATGCGCTCCAACAGTGCCTTTGGCACGAACACGCCGGGCACCTCTTTGGCCATAAATTCCGCGTTGCGCAGGCTCTTGAGCGGCCAAATGCCCGCCAGCACGGGAATGCCGAGGGGTGCGGCAAAATCCATGAAACGGAAGAGCGATTCAGGGTCGAACACGGGCTGGGTAATGGCCCACTCGGCTCCAACATCGATCTTGCGTTGGTAGCGCTCGTGTTCACGCTCCAGGTCCAAGGCCATGGGATTAGCACCCACACCAACCGTGAAGGCTGTGGCGGCACCGATACTGCTGTCGCCCAGATCAAGCCCGGCGTTCAGCTGCGCAATCATGTTCACCAGCCCAATGGAATCCACGTCATAAACGGAGGTGGCATGGGGATAGGGACCCAGCTTCGGGGGATCGCCTGTGACCGCGAGTAGGTTTTTTAGCCCGAGCGCCGCAGCGCCCAAGAGATCACCCTGCATGCCCAATAAGTTTCGATCACGGCAGGCAAAGTGAAGCACCGCCTCGATCCCGACTTGTTTTTCAATCAGTAAACACGCCGCCAGTGCCGACATGCGAGCCGTGGCACGTGGGCCATCAGGCACGTTGATGGCATCAATGCCAAGCGCTTTGCAAAGCGCGGCCTTTTCCAATAATTTCTCGGGGCAGGTGCCTTTGGGGGGAACCAGTTCAACACTAGTTACAAAGGTGCCTTCCGCGAGCTTGCGGCTAAAGGAGCTCCGCTGCGCGAAGGGCACCACGGCCTTCGCACGGGCATTCTTTGGCTCCCTGATCTCGGGATTGATTTCCACAAAGGCCTGTTCCTGAGCCAAGGCGCCGCGCATGGTGCGCGTATGGGCCGGTGTCGTGCCTGCGCACCCACCCACGGCTCGCACTCCCAGTTGGAAGGCCTGTCGTGCGAATTCACCCAAATATTCGGGGCTCGCCATGTAAAGCAGTCGCCCGTCCACCACGCGAGGAAGCCCAGCGCTCGGTTGAAGAATCAGCGGGCGATCCGTCACGGCCTTGAAGCGCCGCAGGAGATCCAGCAGCTGCCCTGGACCACTTCCACCGTTCACACCCACCAGATCGGCACCCCATTCGGCCAATTTGCAGACATACCACTCCGGCTCGGTACCGGCGATGGTTTGCCCCTCATCGTTGGGCGTCATCATCGCCGCGATTGGGTAGGGCCCGACTTCTTGAATAGCCAAAATGGCCTGATGGATTTCATCCAAATCCGCAAAGGACTCGAGAACGAATAGGTCGACACCACCTTCGATCAGGGCCTGCACTTGCTCACGGAAAAAGCCCTTGGCCTCATCGAGGGTGGTCGGGCCCCAGGGCTGGAGACGCAAGCCCAGTGGCCCGATACAGCCTGCCACCCAGCCTGTACCTTCGCCCATGGCCTCTCGTGCCAATCGCGCTCCGGCCCGATTGATCTCCGCCATTTGCTCGCTCAGCCCATAGCCATGCAACTTTGGACGGTTGGCCGCCCAGGTATTCGTGGTCAAAACCTGAGCCCCGGCAGCGCGATAAACCTCATGAATGCCGCGCACCATCTGCGGCGTTACGATATTGGCCTCGTCGAAACTGCGGTTGATGAACAAGCCCCGCTCGTAGAGCACGGTGGATACAGAGCCGTCAAAGAGAAGGCGCTTACCGGCTTGAAGAACATCCTTGAATGTGGAAGACATGGAACCTCGGATCGGAATCGCTCTGGCAGCGCCATTGCACGATAGTTCGGATACGAAACCCAAGTTTTCCAGTTTTTGCCGATTCAATACAGCTCAGCATCTTTCCGGGACCAAATCTTGCTGTTCCGGGGGGAATTGGCACCACGCTCGACCACAGCAGGTTGCC
>JAUYES010000606.1 GCA_030691225.1 Holophaga sp.
CATCACACTGCATGTCTATTCCTTGGGCGAAGGCACCCGCAGCAATGCCATGGAAGATTTTGGTTGGATCTTGGATACCAAGAGCCGCAAGCGCGTTTGGGAGATGAGCAGTGACAAGGCCCAATTCGCCGGAGGCTCCACCAAAAATCTGCGCCAAGTCGAAACTATCCAGCTTCCTGCCGGGCAATACCTAGCCAGCTATTCCACCGATGATTCCCATAGCCCGGCCGACTGGAATACCGCGCCCTCCTGCGACCCGCTGATGTACGGCCTGACCCTGTCCGTGCCGAACGACGCCGACAAATCCGCCTTTGCACTCACCGAACTTAAGCCCACGGGTCCGGTACTCGCGGAACTTATCCGCGTGCGCAACGACCAGGACCTAAAAACAACCTTTACGCTGAAGACCGGCCAAGCCTTGCACATCTATGCCATTGGCGAAGGCATCCGCGAGGAAATGGCCGATTTTGCGTGGATCGCAGATGCCAGCGGCAAGCGTGTTTGGACCATGGGAATGCTGGAAACACAGTCGGCCGGTGGCGCCAAAAAGAACCGTCTTACCGATACCCGCATCACCCTGCCCAAGGGCACCTACACCCTGGGCTTTCAAACCGATAGTTCCCATGCTTACGGCGATTGGAATTCCAACGCACCCACCGATGCCGAGCATTACGGTGTGACGGTGCGCAGCATCCAGGAATAGAGCAATTTCGCCACAAAGAACGCAAAAAGCACAAAAATGAAACTGATTCCTCTGTGCTCTTTTGCGTTCTTTGTGGCCGATTTTATTATCACTTTAGACATCGCCTAATTCTGATAACGCCGCCGAGAGCGGTGGCCCGCCGGGGCTGCTGGGATCGTGGGGCAGGCTGCCCCGGGGTGACCGGAAATACACGTAGGGGGTGGCATGCAAAAAGTTTGACACGCGTGAGGTGTAGACATCGGCGTAGCGCTCCACCTGCCGCGCGAGGTGACTCTTGTCATTGCCTGCCCGGGTCAGTAGGCCCCAGCGGCCATTGGTCAGTTCCGAAGAAGCCCGCGCCAGCGGCGCAATCTCCGGGTCCAGCGTCGAAAGGCGTTCTCGGCATTCCTGGATATTGGCTTCCAATTCCTTGGCCGTGAGATTCTGTGTCGGTCCATAACCACCCCGCAGGCGCTGCATGGCAATGCGGGCCTGGGAAAGGCGAGCCTCCAGGGCTTCCTTTTCTTCCATGCGCGCCGCTAAAACCAACTCGGCGTCCTTGAAGGATTCTAGTGCCGTCACTTCGGCTTCTAGTTCATGCAGCACCAGCGCTGTGCGCCAGCGCAACAGGCGTTTGCTCACGTGCACATCACCAAACATGTGGTCGCCCACGTAGAGAATTTGCTCTCCAGAAATACCGAGGTCCTGCTCTACCTGCACGGCGCAGCCGCCAAGGTAGGCCACGCCCGTTTTCAAAGGCCCGGTCATGGGTCGCAGCAAGCCGTCATCAGAAACCACTTCAAAGAAGGGTGCACGCTCCGTGAAGAAATCCGGCTTGCGCGCGCTGACGATCACCAAATCGAAGAGCTCCCGCCACGTCATGCCTTCAGGCAGAAAGCGATCATAGGCATACGACATCATGCGCCGCGTGAAGCTCCATTCCGAGTTGGTGATCAACAGCAGCTTCTTCCCAGCCGCCCGCTGATCCATCAAGGCCAACGCGGCTTCGGGGTCCAACACTACATAACGTTCCGGTGCAGCAGCGATTTCCTCCTTGAGCTTGCCTTCGAGATGCTGGGTATCGATTTTGGCCCGCACCCGTCGGTACAGATCTTCATAACCCTTTACCTGCGGCAGTTTGCCTTGGTCCAATAATTCGACCATCTGCGCGTAGAGACAGCCCTCTGAAAGCGAGAAAAGCGTATTGAGGAATACCCAGCGGTGATCCGCCAGATCCACCAGCGCATGGGTGTAGACCTCCCGTTGCATGGCGAAATCCAGCGCCTGCGTGCCGTGCATGGCTCGTTTCACGAAACCGAAGCGATTGGCCTTCACCAAATTGCCCAACTCCGTGTCGATGACCAGACCCCGCGCCACCATCTCGGAATCAAACACCAGATCCTGCACCGGCCAGCCATCCACCAGGAAGCTTTCCAGCGCCATCTCGTAGACCCGCCGTTCAAACACATCGGCCCGGTAGCCCACCAGCGTGTAATCCATGTCATAGCCAATGGCCCGCAACGCTCGAAAATTCAGCGTTCGATTGCAGAACACGCCCCGGCCGCGGGGCAGAGGGCTGGAAGTTGTTGGAAACGCAGTTTCATCCGTCATGGATTTAAGGATACCAACCCAGCGTGACGTTCCCGCGACGTATCCTGATTGGTGCCGTACCCATCACTCAAGGAACCCGATGTCCACACGCCCCTTAATCTTTATTACCAATGATGACGGCATCGCTTCGCCGGGCCTAAAGGCAGCGGTGCGCGCGGTGTTGGGGTTGGGCGAACTGCTGGTGGTGGCGCCTTCGATCCAGCAAACGGCCATGGGGCGAAGCTTTCGAGGGCGCAAGGATGCCATGCTGGAGCCCATAGCCTTCGAGGTGGATGGGCATGCCATTCGAGCCTTTCATGTGGAAGGCTCTCCGGCCACGGTGGTGCGCCATGGATTGCAGGTGTTCTGCAATGGGCGGCTGCCCGATCTCCTCATTTCGGGTATCAACTACGGCGAGAATGTTGGCACCAGCATCACGGCCTCGGGCACGGTGGGGGCTGCTATTGAGGCGGCCAGCATGGGCATTCCGGCACTGGCTGCGGCCTTGCAGGTGCACCCCGATGACATCCTGCACCACGGCGAACAGGATTGGGCCGCTGCGGAGCACTTTCTGCGGTTCTTCGCCCAGAAGCGCCTAGGGGCAACGCTTCCCTTTGATGTGGATCTACTCAAGATCGATGTGCCCGATGACGCCACGCCGGAAACGCCTTGGCGCCTGAGCCGCCTTTCCCGTCAGCGGTATTTCCAGTCGGTGCTAGACGCTCCCAGCCTGGAGAGCCGCATCGGCGATGGCCGTTTCGGCGTGAGCGTGAATCGCATCAGCCTGGAAGCGGATTCCGACATCCACGCGCTGGTGGTGGATCGGGTGGTGGCGGTAACACCGCTGAGCTTGGATGCGACCACCAGGGCCGATTTTGGGGATATCTTGAGGGCATTAACCTAACCCAAATTCACCGCCCCGCCGACTTTTGCCGAAGGTAGTTCCATGAACAAAATGCAGATCCGCAGCAACTGGGGAAGCCGCCAAGCCACGCTCTTCACGTTCTTCTGTCTGCTGGTAGCTGGAGCGCTAGGAATTTTAGCGGGAGAATTCGGCACCATCCGGGACTTTGAACCCAATGGGGTCGCCACCGCCAGCCGAACCCTAAATCAGTTCATGGCCGTGGCCGCCACCAGCATCGCCCTGATCATTCCCCTGACGGCCAACCTCTAT
>JAUYES010000608.1 GCA_030691225.1 Holophaga sp.
CATCACAATTAGCGCGAGCCCCACCACTGCCACCGTTGCCTACGGCGGCACCAAGGCCCTCACAGGCACCACGAGCAACGGCACCATCGCCTGGACCTTACCCACTGGCCAGGGCACCCTCAGTGCTGCCACCGGCACCGCCAGCACCTATACAGCCCCGGCGTTCGCCAACCAGTTGGCCGATCTCACCGCCACCGTGACCCTTACGAATTCCCTCAGTTCCGCCAAAACCGCCACTTCGGTCATCACGGTCAAGACTTTCAACGTGAATGGGGATTCGGTCATCGATCTTCGCGATATTTTGACCTTGGCGCTGGACTGGGGCACGGCCAGCAGTCGTTCTGACCTGAACGGGGATGGCATTGTTGATCTCGCCGACCTCACCCTGCTCCAAAACGCCCTCGGCCTGTAATCGGGAGACATCATGTCCAAACGCATTCTTACCCTCGGGCTTTCGACCGTCTCCCTGATGCTGCTGCTGGCCTGCGGCGGTGGCGGCAGCACTCCACCTCCCCCCCCTGCCACCGCCACCTCCATTACCTACACGAACCCCACCAGTGTCCCTGGCACCTCCTACGAATTGAGAAAGAACACCACGCTAAGCACGCCTGGCTCCCACTTGGTGCTGGATCTCTATGGCCCAGCGACCTCCGTCACGGGCAGTGGTGTCGTGCTTACGCTGAACCTGGATGGTGCCAAAGCCACCTGGGGCAATGTTTCAACTGGCAACCTTGTCACCAATGGAAACCTATTTGTCGCACCCATCGTGAAGGCCAAGGTCACTGGCGATAGCCTGCAGGTGGTGGTAACCGAAAAGGGCACCGGCACTGCCAAGCCCCTTGCTGGCCCGCTGCTTCAAATCGCAGTAGACCTGAAGACCGGCCTAACCCTTGGGACCCCCATCGCGATCACACCAGATCTCACCAAGTCCCAAGTGATCCTCCAAGGATCCGCCAATCCAAGCAACCTAGTTGATCTCAGGATCGGCACCCTAACGGCCCAGTAAACAAAGTGAACCGCCGCCAACCCTTGGCGGTGCGATAATTTGAACGGCGCGCTCGGGGCAACTTTGGCGCGCCGTTTTCTTTAAGGAATTCCATGGAAAAGCTACGAATGCTCTTCACCTTTCTACAAAGGTTGACCAATCCCCAGGAACTGAACGTCATGGCCGCGGACCTTGGCGGATGGCTGTATGTCCTGCTGTTCGCGATCATCTTTTGCGAAACCGGGCTCGTGATCATGCCCTTCCTCCCCGGCGATAGCCTGCTCTTCGCCATCGGCGCGTTGGGCGCCATTCCTGGCTCCTCCATAAATTTGCCGATCATGGGAGCCCTGTTGATCATTGCGGCTGTCATTGGCGATGCGGTCAATTACGCCATCGGCCTTCGCCTTGGACCCGCAGTCTTTGAGGGCAAAACGAAGCGATTCCTCAACAAGGATCACCTTCAGAAAGCACATGATTTCTACGAAAACTACGGCGGCAAGACCATTATCCTGGCTCGGTTTGTACCAATCATCCGCACGTTTGCCCCCTTCGTTGCAGGCATCGCCAAGATGAGCTATCCAAAATTCGCCCTCTACAACGTGGTGGGCGCCATCATCTGGGTGGGACTGCTGATGGGAGCGGGACGCATCTTCGGTGGCATTCCCTGGGTTCGCAAGAATTTCGAAATGGTCATCATCGCCATCATTGTGATTTCCGTTCTACCCGCCGTAATCGAATTCCTGCGCGCCCGGGCAAAAGGAAAAGCACAAGCCTGATGGCAAGGTGCGTTCAACAAAAGGCTCCTCATGGATCTGCCGGAAACGCGCGTGGAGTAGAGCCATTGCTGGGTTTCGGCTTGGCCGGGAAACGAATCTACCGCCAAGGCTCAAAACGGCGGCAGGGAAATACTCCCAAGGGTCACCCTTGTCGTAGCTTTGACCAGAATCCCGCCTTCTAGAGAGCGGACTTTCGGCCAAAGATGCAACCCGCGGTGTGGGATCCGGCACCTTGCCGCATCGGTATTTTTCTTTGCGTCTTCTCGTCTTGGCGGTTCATCTGTTTTCTAAAAAACAAGACTGTGAACAATCTCGCCTAGCATCCTGTTGATCTCATCCCCTTCATCCTGGCAAAAGGCCCTTTTCTTGGCTGATGCCTGTAGATCTGTTCTTGGATTACAACTCAGCCAAAAAAACGCTACTTGAGTTCCGCCAACCACGTGCGGACGTACCCACGCGCGCCTTCGCTGGCCTCGCGTCCCGCACGGAAAGCCATTTTCCAGGCATCGGGCTTGGCTTCAAAGGCCTTGTTGGCAAAGTAACGGCGACCACTTTGTTGTGAGAGCGTGGCACCGTAATCCACTCCATCGGTCACCGCCAGAACGTGTTGTAGAGCCTTCCGGAGGTTTACGCGGGGGTCTTTGGGCGGGGCGTTATCGACATCTCCACCGCTCTTTTTTTCCTTACCAGCCTTGGCCTTTTCAGCCTTGGCTTGGGCAATGGCCTTCTTTAATTCCGCCTGCTGGGCGGGTGGCATCATCGGCAGCATCTGTTCCATCTGCTTCACGGCCTGGTCGAGCATTTGGGTGCCCTGGGCCTCGGCATCTGCGCGTTGGCGCTCTTGGTCTTCACTGCCCGTAAACTGGCCCCGGTGCTCAGCCCAACGCTTCTTGAATGCCTCGGAGGCGTAATAGGCCTTGGCCTTAGTACCGATGGCTTCGATGGCCCCCTTGCGCTGAGTCACGGCCAGGGCCCGCATGGCAGGTGTAACGTAGAAATTCGGCAAGCGCTCCGGCTCCACCACGAACTGGAAACACGTATCCTCGAAGGCCGCTTGTTCCCAACCGAGTTGAGCAAAGAGATCCGCCGCCAGAAGTGCAACGGGAAGGGCAATGCCGAGGAACGCGATGCGTCGCATAGGACCTCCATGGGTGGAATTCCCAGGGAGTATAGCGCCGCCCAGGAGTCATTCCCACTCGCTACACTGAAACCATGGCCGAGGATCTTGTTCGCAACCGGAAAGCATTTCACACCTACCACATCCTAGAAAACTGGGAGGCTGGCATCGCCCTGCAAGGCACCGAGGTCAAGTCCTTAAGGGCCGGGAAAGGCCAACTTCAGGATGCCTTCGTGGATATTCAAGGCAGCGAGCTTTGGCTCAAGCAGGCGCATATTTCGCCCTACGATTTCGGCACTGACGCCAACCACGACCCTCTGCGCCCCCGCAAGCTCCTGCTTAATCGCTCGGAGATCACCAAGATCATCGCCAAGGCCATCCGCAAGGGCTACACCATCGTGCCCCTGGCCATCTATCTGACGCCGAGGGGTCTCATCAAGGTGAAGATCGCCCTGGCCGAAGGCAAGACCCTGGGCGATAAGCGCGAAGCCCTGAAGGAACGCGAACACAAACGCGAGATGGATCGCGTGCGCAAAGGCGGGGAAATGTAGCCGCATCCACCGGGCAGCCGTTCGGATGCCCGTGGAACAACTCACCCAGAACGACCGAGCTGCATCAGAGCGTTGCCAGACCCTTACCAGAGCAATTCGTGTGGATCGGAAAAGCTGGTACTCAGGGTCCAGGCTCCACCCTCAATGGCCTTCGAGGGATCCTCCAAAAATCGCCCTAGGTCCAAAGGAACGGCTGTCGCCTGGGCACCCACCCACCCATTGCGGCCACTTTTCTTGGCTGCGTATAGGCAGCGATCAGCCACATCCACCACCTGATGCCAATCCGCGGGGGCGCTGTCATCGTCCAGACAGGGGTAGGGAGCAAAACCCAGCGAGCAGGTTTTGGTGATGTGGACACCGCCTCCCACATCGAAGGGGCGATCTCGGATTCCGGAGAGGATGCGTTCGGCCAGCACATCGGCCTGGGCGCGATCCGAGCCCTTGGCGACGACCAGGAATTCTTCCCCGCCCCAGCGAATCACGGTGTCGGTATCCCGCACCGCTGCCAACAGGCGATCCCGCAACTGCTGAAGCACCGAGTCGCCAACGGAATGACCATAGGTGTCGTTCACCTGTTTGAAATGATCCATATCGATCATGAGAAAAAGCATGTCGATGTTCACGGCCATGCGCGCGATGCCGCGCTTCGCCAGGGAATGGTGATCCCGGTGAACCTTGGCGAGGTCATCCTCGATGGTCAGGTCCAAGTAGCGGCGATTTTTTAAGCCCGTTAGGGGATCGGTCACCGTGAGTTGTTGCAGGGTTTGATTGGCCTCGGCCAGCGCCAGGGTTCTTTCGTTCACGAGTTGGTCAAGCAAGGTGTTCTTTTTGCGCAAAGAACGAAGGCGCCACCAAACCAGTGCCGTGAGTGTGCCAACGGTACCCAGGCCAGCGAAGGTCCGGAACCACCAGGTTTGCCACCAGGAAGGTGTGATCCTGAAGGGGAACATCGCGGTGGCGCCCCAACTTCCGGCCCCGTAACCGGCCCGCACCTCGAAGCGGTAGGAGCCCGGCGGCAGATTCGTGTAGTTGGCCTGGCGGATATCCGTGCTCCGCCAGGCCTGTTCATAGCCCAGGAGACGAATCTGGTGCTGGACCTTGCTCTCGTTCAGGAAGCTCAGTCCGGCGAAGCGAATTTCGGGATTGGCTTCCCGATAGGGAATGCTCAAGTCAGCGGAAAAGGGCAGCGAATAGAATGTGGATCCAAAGGTAGCCGAGAGAATCCGGGTCGGCGGAGGCGTTGGAAATCCTTGATAGGCAGCCTCATAAAACTTAGCTAAACCACCCAACGTTCCCACCCATACGTTGCCATTGGGTTGGGCAAAAAAAGCGTTGGCGTTGCAGTCATCTCCTGGGAGCCCTTCACCCGTTCCGAAAGAATGGATGGAGGCTCCGGTGATCCTGTTGATGCCCAGGGAGGTTCCAACCCAGATCTGCCCCAGCGAATCTTCCCGAATGAAGTGAACCAGATCGCTGGATAGGCCCGAACGCGTATCTACCTGACCCAGAAGCTTGAGTCGGCCGTTTTGAACGGCGTAACGGAAGAGGCCGGGGCTGGCCAGATAGCTCAGCCAGAGATCTCCGTTGGCTCGCTCCAACACAGCCATGACATGGAGGCTCTCAAGCCCCTCATCAGTCGTAAAACGAACCCACTGGCCTTTCTGGTGGCAAACCAGCCCTATCGATCCCGCGATCCAGATGCGCCCCTGATCGCCTCCTGCGATGTCCTGAATGCGTTCATCGGGGCTTCCCTTGGGCAAGGAAACAGGCTCGGTGATGTAGCCAGAACCCTGGCGGAGGGCGCGCCAAAGCCCCTTGCGCCGGGTCGCCATGAGGTTGTCCCCGGTGGCCACATCCTGGTGCAGCTTGGTGATGGTGGATTCAACATTTCGGAACTTTTGCCACGTATTGACCCTTGGGTCCCAACGCAAAAGAAACGGAGGGCCGCCCCCCATCCAAATGGCTCCATCTGGAGTCTGAAGCATGGCCAATACCGCCACGCCACGCGTTTCGGGCACGAGATTCCAGCCCTTGGGGCTGGCCTGGCAGACCCCCAAGGCCGTGCCGATCCAAAAGCGCGCTTGG
>JAUYES010000618.1 GCA_030691225.1 Holophaga sp.
ACGCTCGTAGGGAACGCTGTTCAGAATCAGCTTCATGGTGTTCAAACGCGCCAAATGCTTGTCGTCGGAGCGGATCACAAACCACGGTGAAACAGGCGTGTTGGTGCGTTTGAGCATGTCGTATTTCACGTTAGTGAAATCATCCCAACGATCCTGGGCCTGCAAATCCACCTGACTTAATTTCCAGCGCCGCAGCGGATCGTTCTGGCGACGCTCGAACCGAGCGGCCTGCACTTCCTGAGTAACACTGAAATAGAGCTTCACCAGGATGGTGCCTTGGCGAACGAGATCCTTCTCAAAGCCCACCACACCACGCATGAAGTCCTTGTATTCCTTTTCCGTGCAGAAGCCAAAAACACGCTCCACCATCGCCCGGGTGTACCAGCTTCGATCGAACATTACGATTTCGCCACCCGAGGGAAACTGGGCCACGTACTTCTGGTAATACCACTGCGATTCTTCCTCCACCGTGGGCTTACCCAAAGCCACCACTCGGTAATGACGCTCATTCATATGGCGCGAAACCAGACGAATGGTTCCGCCCTTTCCAGCAGCATCGCGACCTTCAAAAATGATCACCATCCGCCGATTATGGGCAATGAGGTAGTTCTGCATCTGGATCAGTTCGGCCTGATAGGGGTGCAGTTCCTGTTCGCGGCGATAACTCTTCACCGCCTTTAGGATCATGTCTTTATGCTTCGGATCCTTGGATTTGAGAGTCTTCCACTCCGATACCAAGGTTTCGAGGGCGACCCTTTTCCCATCCACCATAACGAATTCTGGGTTTTCGACGAGTTCTTCGGCGACCAGATTTTCCAGGCCATCCGACTCCTGCATCTCTTCTGAATCCGCAAAACGATCCGCCAAAGGCGAGATCGGTTCCACAATAAAATCGGGCTCTTTATCGGGTTCGGTAAGGAGAGGGTCAGGTATTTGATCCAGCATGGAAATCCCAGGTAGAGGGCTGGGTGCGCCCCGTTCCATCCTACGCCCGCGGGCGTTCGACAAATGTGACATTACTGAAAACAGTCCTGTGCGCTGCCCGTATATGCGCTTGATTCAGCGCGCCCAAGGTTTTCGCGGCCGAAGCAGCAAGCTCGGATTTCCACATAGCACCTCGCCGAACAAAATACATCGTCTTACAATGTTCAAACCGATCCCACTGGAGGCTCCATGTTCCTTTCCCGCATCGCGCTTTGCCTTACCCTGCCCCTGCTCGCCCAGGCCCCACCTGCACCTATGGCCACGCCCAAACCGCAGCGCACCTTCACCATCGAGACTGAACTCAAGCGTTCGGACGTGAAGTCCCAGGGCAAAACAGGCACTTGCTGGTGCTTCGCCACCACGAGCTACATGGAATCGGAACTGCAGCGCCTAGGTAAGGGCGATATCGGGCTCTCCGAGGCTTTCGTGGTGCGCAACACCTACCCCGCCAAAGCCTGGCATTACTACCGCAACCAAGCCTCCGTGGTGTGGAGTCCCGGTGGCCAGGCCCACGACTGGATCGATACCGTTAAGGCCTACGGCATCGTGCCCCGCGAGGCTTACACGGGCATGCTGCCTGGCGAAAAGGAGCATAATCACGGCGAACTCCATAGCGGCATGAAGGCCTTCATGGATGTAGTCGCCAAGGGCAAGCAGCCTTCGAATCACTTTCCCGCCGTGCTCACCAGCATGATGGATATCTACCTGGGACCAACACCCGCCACGTTTACCTTTCAGGGCAAGAGCCACACGCCCCAATCCTTCCGCGATTCCCTGGGGCTGAACCTGGATGACTACGTTGAAATCAGCAGCTTCACGCATCACCCCATGTATCAGCCCTTCCGCTTGGAAGTTCAGGACAACTGGTCCCAGAACTCCCGGTATTACAACGTTCCCTTGAATGAACTCGAAGAAGTGATGACCCACGCCCTGCGTAATGGCTACACCTTTGCCTGGGACGGCGATATGTCCGAGAAGTCCTTCGACCAGAAGAACCTCGGCTACGCCTATCTGCCCAAGGAATTCGATCCAAAGGCTGAGCCGGTCAAGGTCGAGCCAGCCAAAACCGAAGTCAAGACCGAGACCAAACCCGAACCCCTCAAGCCCGAGCCTGAACTGGAAGTGACTCAGGAACTTCGCCAAAAGTCCTTCGACGATTTCCGCACCACGGACGATCACCTGATGCATATCGTCGGCCTGGCCAAGGATCAGGAAGGCACGCCCTTCTTCATCACCAAGAACAGCTGGGGTGAGAAGAACGGTCCCAACAAGGGCTACGTTTACATGTCCCGCCAGTTTGTGCGCATGAAGACCCTCGCCATCCTGGTACACAAAAATGCCATCCCCGCCGCCATCAAGGCCAAGCTGGGAATCAAGTAGGGATTTAATTAAAAAACAGGACGCAAATCGGTCAGAGTCAATGGTGCAATCTCACTGTCTTTCGTCATTCGACCCAGCGCTGAATCAGCGAGGGGCCGAGGTGCCATTCCCGTTCTTGCGACCGAAAACCTCATCGAACTGCCGAATGGCTACGGGATCCCCTTCGCGCCGCAGGGGGTCCCGGAAATCCATGGGGTTGCGCTGTGCGAAGACACCGCCTTGGGCGATGTTGTGATT
>JAUYES010000625.1 GCA_030691225.1 Holophaga sp.
TAGCGCAGATCGGGGCGACGAGGAAGACCGCCGAAATTCACCACAGCATTCACATCGCGCACATTCATCAACCCCTCGGCCTTGCCGTGCAGCAGATCCAGCGATAGGCGCATCCCTGGGCGGGGCGACCATTCGGCTCCAAGGCTTTCCTGACGCTGAAGGGGAAGATGGTATTCCCCTGGAATGGTGATCACGCGACTTCCCGGTGGGGGGGTCGTATAGCGACGATTCGCGGCCAAACCATCGGCACTGGCCCAGGCAATCCAAGGCCCCTGCATGATCGGGTCGTAGATCGTGCGCATAATCCCCACCTGATCCCGCCCATTGATGACACGGGTTCCAAAAACGGGGGCGAGGTTGGTGGACCCGGCATAGGAACCCATCGAGCCAAAGATCCGCAAGCCTTCCCCCACCTGCCAGTTGAAGGAGACCCTGGGCAACAGGTGGCTGCCAGTCCAATTTAGCGTCGGCCGAAGCAGCGACGAATAGGCATAGGGTCCATCCGGAAGACGCACCGGGCCCCAGGTGGGATCCACGATGGCCGGAGGATTAGCCAGAGCCGCGTAATCGGGCGCATCGGTGAAGGTGGGAATTCGCTCGCGTTCGTAGCGCAACCCGACTCGGAGTTGGAAACGGGGATGCAACTGCCATTCATCCTGAAGAAAGACGCTCTGGGCATCCGTTCGAAAGCTCGTTGCCGAACTGCCAAAGGCCTGCACGAAGGCGGCGGGTAGCCCCGTTCCACCGAAGGGATTCGGCGCGAGGAATGCCTCCAGCGGCGTGTTGATCCCCAAGGGCGGCAAGGCGGCGAATACGTAATAGCCCCCGAAATTCTGCTGGGCCCTGCCGCGGTTATGGGTCGCCATGAGATCCACGCCAGCCTTGACGGTGTGCTTCCCTGAGATCCATGTCAGGGTGTCGACCAACTGCTGGTAGGTGGTCAGGGTGTCCTGGGGCGTTAGGCGTTGCGTGCCAAAAATCGCCGTGCCTTGAAGTTCCACCTGCACAGTGCCGTTTTCATCCAGCGAACGCAGCCGGTTATCCCGCGTGGTATGCAGAATTCGCACTTCGTTGATCAACTGGCTGGTGGGCTGCCACTGATGCGTGAGCGCCAGGGAGAGATTGGCGGTCTCCCGTGAACCGCCCGAACTCCGCGCCACCAAGCCGCCCCAGGGAATCTGGTTGTCGTTGAATTCCGTGCCTTGGGCCACGCTGAACATCCATTGGCTCGTAGCATTTTGGGTAAAGTCCAGGCGCGCAAAAATCGACGTGGCCCGTTCCTGGGTGGGCAGACTGCCCGTCTCTAGGCTGAAGCCCGAGGAACGAATCATTTGTGCTACGAAGGGATCGATCGTGACCACGTTTTGATTGCGCAGATCCAGGCGTTCGACGGCCACGAAATAGAACAGCCGATCCTTGAGAATGGCACCGCCTGCCGTGGCGCCAAATTGGTGCTGGCGCATGGAAGTCGTCTCCACCCCCCCTGGCGCCCGAGCCTCCAAGCTGCCGGGCCGCTGGAAATAGAAGACGCTCCCTTGGAAGTCGTTGGCACCGCGCTTGGTAATGGCGTTGATGGTGCCGCCCAGGGCACGACCATATTCCACGGAAGCCGCGGCGGCGATGACCTGGAA
>JAUYES010000631.1 GCA_030691225.1 Holophaga sp.
GAGGTGTTCAATCACCTTGGCGCTCATGGGTGCTCCGTGGAAGAGGATGAAAGTCCGAGGACGGCGGCCAATCCGTGGATGGTGGCTGCAATACGAATGGCGTCATGGATAGTCGCTTCGGCAAGACCCGCCTCTATCAAAGTGCGTTCATGGGCACGAACACAGGCCTCGCAGGCATTGATGGCGCTCACGGCGAGGCAGAAGAGTTCGAAATCCACTTTGGAACCCGCAGGCTTGGCCACGCGGTTCATGCGCAGACGAGCGGGAAGCTGCGCGTAGCTTTCCTTTCCAACCCAGTGCCTGAAGCGATAAAAACTGTTGGTCATGCCCATGAGGGCATTGGCCGCCAGGGCATCTTCCACGGTTTCGGGCCCGGCTTCAGCAAGCGTTTCGGCCTCTAGAGCCCTTACCAAATTGGGCTCTCGGGCCGCAGCAGCAGAGGCCAGGGCAACACCGAACCGTTGGGCTGGCGTCAGCGATGTCTCACTGAGCAGGCTCTGAAGATTTAGTTTCAAGTCCTTGGCGTAATCGGGCAACGACTCGCGAAGGGCTTCTAGTGCAGTGGCCATGGAGGCTCCAGTGGAAAAGGATGGTTTTAGACGTGCAAGGTTTCGTCGCCCTTCTTCCAGTTGCAGGGGCAGAGCTCGTCGGTCTGAAGAGCGTCCAATACGCGCAACACCTCATCCACACTGCGTCCCACGCTCAGATCATTCACGCTGACATGACGGATGATGCCCTCGGGGTCCACAATAAACGTGGCGCGCAGCGGCACACCGGCCTCCTTGTGCAAGACACCCAAGGCCTGGCTCAACTCACGCTTGGTATCGGCCAGCATGGGGAAAGGCAAATCCTTCAGGTCTGCGTGGTTATTGCGCCAAGCAAGGTGCACAAAATGGGTGTCGGTGCTGGCACCAAGAACCTGAGCATCGCGATCCAGGAAGTCGGCGTTGCGCTTGCCAAAGGCGGCGATTTCCGTGGGACACACGAAGGTGAAATCCATGGGCCACAGGAACAGCACTTTCCATTTTCCTGGGTGGCTTTCCTGGGTAAGGGTCTGGAACTCATTACCTTTTTCGAGGCTCGTGACGGCCTGAAGTTCATAGGCGGGAAGGCGATCTCCAACGGTCAGCATGGCGTTCTCCTGGCGGGGGGCGCTTCATTGCGCCGCCCAATCAGGATCGGTTTTTACCAAACCTGGGTCCAAGATATCGTTTCTATGATTCTGATAGTCTGTGGCAATCATGGACACAACCCTGCATTCCTTTACGCTTCGCCAATTGCAATACGCCCTGGCGGTGGCCGAAACCTTGAATTTCCGCCGTGCTGCGGAGCGTTGCGCCGTGGCACAACCATCTTTAAGTGCCCAGGTGGCGGCGTTAGAAAATGCCCTGGGTGTTCTGCTTTTCGAGCGCGGCCATGGCGGCGTAACCATCACGCCGGCGGGGGCGAAGCTCCTGGCCCGCGCCCGTCAAATAGTCGCAGCCGCCACGGAATTGACCCTTGAAGCGACCACCTTCCAGGATCCCTTTTCGGGTTCCATTCGCCTGGGAGTCATTCCAACTCTGGCGCCCTATGTGCTGCCATTCCTGGCACCCGCCATGAAGGCGGCCTTCCCCAGGCTGATGCCCAATTGGATCGAGGATCGCACCGATGCCTTGGTGGCCGCCCTGCAGCGCGGTGAACTCGAAGGTGCCATTCTGGCCCTGGAAGCCAATCTTGGGGAGTTGGAAACAGCGATCCTGGGCCAAGACCCCTTTCTGGTTTGTCTATCGGCATTCCACCGCCTGGCCAAGGGAACCTCACCCTTGCATGTCGAGAAGTTGAAGGGTGAGCATCTCCTTCTGCTCGAAGATGGTCATTGCCTGCGCGACCAGGCGTTAACGGCCTGCAAAAGCGCTCACCTCGAGGAACTCAGCTACCGAACCACCAGCCTGCCCACCTTGGTGCAAATGGTCGCCAGCGGAGTTGGCATCACACTTTTGCCGCGCCTAGCCATTGCAACGGAAACCTCCCGTGCCGCTGTGTCCCTGCGCACCATCGCACCGCCCACGCCGTTCCGCACCCTGGCCCTGGTCTGGCGTCGCGGCAGCTATGCGGATCCGCTCCTTCGGAAACTGGGCGAAGTGGCTGCCTCGGCCTTCTGGAATCATGAACATGCCCTAAAGAGTGGGATGTGATCATCTCCACCCCTCCTTCGGTCTACTCTCGAAACGGTTCTTGACCTGGAGGTTAACCATGGCCCATACGATCACTGATTCCTGCGTTGCCTGCGGCGCCTGCCTGCCGGAATGCCCCGTTGAATCCATCAAAGAAGGCGATCCCATCTACATCATCGATGCCGAAACCTGCATCGATTGCGGCGCTTGCGTAAGCGCCTGCCCCAGCGAAGCCATCGTTGCTGGTTAAGACGTTAAGACGCTTCGCGTCTTAAGTGAAAAGGCCCGCAGATGCGGGCCTTTTTTTAATCCCTTGCGGATGGGGCGTTGGCTTTAGTGGCGAAGCCTTCGGGGGGGTAGATGTAATCCAGGTCGAAGCAGGCGGTGCAGAAATCCGGTCGGCGACCGGGGAACAGGCCATCAAAATCCGCCACTTCCAGCCAGGTGAGGCTATCGGCTCCCAGGTAGTCGAGAATTTCTGCTTCGGACATGCGGTTGGCGATGAGTTCTTCCCGGGATGGGGTGTCGATGCCGTAGAAGCATGGGCCGATGACCTTGGGGGAACCGATACGGAGATGGATCTCTTTCGCTCCGGCCTTGCGGATCATGGCCACGATCTTGCGCAGGCTGGTGCCGCGCACGATGGAATCGTCCACGAGCACCACGCGTTTGCCGGGGAAGAAATTCGGCAAGGGGTTGAACTTCTGCTGCACGCCTTCATCCCGCAAAGCCTGGGTGGGCTTGATGAAGGTTCGGCCAACATAGTGGTTGCGCAGGAGGCCCATCCCAAATTCGGCCTTCTTGGCCTTGGCGTAGCCCAGAGCCACAAAGTTCGAGGAATCCGGTACAGGCATCACCACGAGGTTCTCGTTATCCAAATCCGCGTCCTTGGCGGCTAGGCAGGCGCCGATGCGTTCCCGGGCCTGGTAGACCGACTCACCGAAATTGATGCTATCGGGCCGGGAAAAGTAGATGAGTTCGAAGACGCAATGGCGGGGCCGCAGCGGTGAATGGCTAACGGAGACTACCGGCTGTCCCTTCTCCAAACGCAGGATCTCGCCGGGAAGAACTTCGCGCAGGCGCTTGGCCCCGATGATGCCGAAACCGCAGCACTCGGAAGCAAAGACGGTGCCCTCGCTGGAGGGTTCTCCATCGCCTTCATGGCTCAGGTGCCCCATGACGAAGGGCCGGAAACCGTGGGGATCCCGAAAGGCGTAGAGCTTGTCCCTGAACATCAGCAACGTCGAAAACGCGCCCTTCAGTTCAACCTGAGCGTGGGCAATGGCCTCTTCGATGTTGAGCCCGCCGCGCACGTGGTACATGGCGATGAGGCGGCCGATGAGTTCTGCGTCGTTATCACTTTTGAAAACCACGCCGTCGGATTCCAGCCGACTCCGCAGTTCCCCGTAGTTAATGAGATCGCCGTTGGACGAAATGGCCATGATGGGGCCCTGCGCCAACTCAATGGTGTGGGGCTGGGCGTTCACGATATCGCTGCACCCAGCGGTGGGATAGCGCACGTGACCAATGGCCATGGTGCCTCCCAGCCGGGCCTGGAC
>JAUYES010000632.1 GCA_030691225.1 Holophaga sp.
ATTCAGATGTCCTTCTGCCTCGCGTTGGCTGCGCTCAGACTCGACGATACGTTCACGCAGTGAATTGAGGGTGTCACCGAGTTGGTTGAGTTCCGTTTCCCGCGCTTTGAGTGTTTGCATCAACGCTTGCTGCTGACTTTCCTTTTCTGTAATCAGCTGACTCAATTCCTGGTCCTTGCGTGAAAGAGCAAGGTTCAGGTATTCGATGTTCTGGGAGATTTGCGCTGTTTCCAATCGACCGGCCTCGATCAGGGATTCTTTCTCGGCCAAAGCCGTGGCAATGCCATCGAGTCGTTCGCGAAGCTGGCCTGTTTCGGCTTGGAATGCCTCGAACTGGGTTTGCTTCTCGTTGGAAAGCGCTTGGAACTTGGCGTCCTTCTCAGCGGAAAGTGATTCGAGTTCAGAGTTCTTTCCTGCCAAGTCCAACTCAAGACTCTCGAGACGCTGGCGTAGTTCGGAGGCGTCGATGTGTGCGGCCTGAAGAGATTCCTCTTTTTCGGAAAGGATGCCTTCGAGTTCACGGACGCGGGTTTCGCCTTCTGAAACCTTGACCAGCATGGCTTCGCACTCTCGGGTCAGGCTGCCCATGCGACCCGATTGATCTGCGAGTTCTCGTCGTTGACCGCGCAGGGTTCCTTCGAGTCCGGCGATATCAACCTTAAGCGATTCGCTCTCCTGGGCTCGTTCCCCAAGCGCTTGATTCGAGGCTTCAACCGCCTGGTTTGAAGCTTCGAGTTGCTTCTGCAGTTCCTGAAGCTGCGCTTCCTGCGCCTGGATTTGTTCGCTGAGATCTTGATACTTTCCGGCCTGTTCAGCCTGGATGGAAGCCTCCATGCGGAGATTTTCCAGAGCCGAATCCAGGTCCAGGCAGCGCGTTTCGGCCTGGGCTTTGGCTTTGGAAAGTTCGGCAATTTGGCTATCCATGGCCGCCAAGCGTGTCTGCGTTTCTTCTTGGGCGCGCTCGATATCTTCTAGTTTTTCTTGCAGGTGAGCCGCCTCTGTTTCGGCACGGGTGGCGCGACTCTCTTGGGCGAGCAGAGCTTCTTCGCTATCGCTGAGCTTTTGTTCCAGGTCTCCTAG
>JAUYES010000636.1 GCA_030691225.1 Holophaga sp.
TGCAAATGCCGCTGATGCCGAGCAGGCTGAGGTTGGCGATCTCAGCCTTGGAAACACCAAGCCCGGTGAGATGCGCATGACCTTCGGGTTCATTGAAGAGCCGGAAGATACGCATGCAATCTTCGTCATCGATGGCAGCGACGGCGTCCGTGTTACGGACGTTGTGCACCCACGGCACGTGCTTATCACCGATGCCTTCAATGCGATGATCGCCAAAGCCATTATTCAGCAGGGTGGGGCATTGCTGGGCTTCCGTGGCGACAACCTTCACATTGGGAAAGATGGTCTTCAGGTAATCCCCGGCGGCGATGGTGCCCGCGCTGCCCGTGGCACTGACATAGGCGGCGAGCCTTGAACCTTCGCCCGCCACGGCGCGGAAGGCTTCCTCAATGGCAGGACCCGTTACGTGGAAATGCCAGATCGGATTTCCGAATTCCTCGAACTGGTTGAAGATCATGTGCTGCGGATCACGCTTCAGCTCCCAGCACTTGTCGTAGATCTCTTTCACATTGGATTCGCAGCCCGGCGTCGCAATGACTTCGGCACCGATTTCCGCCAGCCAGGTGAAACGTTCGCGGGACATGTTTTCAGGAAGCACCGCCACGGGCACGCAGCCCAGAATCACGCTATCGAAGGCGCCGCCTCGGCAATAGTTCCCGGTGCTGGGCCACACGGCTTTGTGGTGTTCGGGGTCGAATTCACCACTCACCAACCGCGGCGCGAGACACCCAAAGGCAGCGCCAACCTTGTGCGCGCCGGTGGGGAAATACTTCCCGACCATGCCGAAGATCCGGGCCTTCACACCTGTGATGGCGCGGGGAATCTCCACGAAGTTGGGGCCACCATACAGGCCTGTTTCCATATCGTTCTTCCAGGTAATACGGAAGAGATTCACGGGGTTCAGCTCAGAAATCCCCACGCCCTTGAGCTTCGCCTTGATGGCATCGGGAATGCTCGCGGGGTTGCGCATCTGCTGGAAGGTCGGGATCACAATCCCCCGCTCACGGCACCGCTCAGCGGTGCGTTTGAGCACCGGTTCGTTGATGGACTTCACGATACGGGATGCGGGTTGAGACATGCTTAAGCTCCTAAAAATTGGAATTCGTTTTATCGGTGTCCATCGCAGTCATCAAATTACCGGCTCTCCCACAACTCGCCGGTGGAAATCGGTAAGTAGAAAATGGGTTCACCACAAAGGACACAAAGAGCACAGAGAAAGACCAAAGCGGGCACAGAGTTTCAAGAGAAAGACACAAAGATGGTTCCAATGATGGTTTGGACAAGCGGAAGCGCATCGTTGAAGGCCCGCAGAGTCCACGGCCTACACCAAACCGTGCGCCCGCTGTTACCCCCCAACGTTTCCCACTCTGTGTCTTTTCTTTTCCCCTTTGTGCCTTTTCTGTTTTTCTCTGTGCCCTTTGTGTCCTCTGTGGTGAATGATCTTTTTTCACGCCCTGCGATTCACCTTGCCCACGGTCGTGTCCACCCGACCCCATGAAGAACAGCTTTTTTTTATCCGTGTTCATCCGTGTTCATCCATGGACATTTTTTTTGCTGAAAGGCTCAACCCTCAAAGGCTCAGTCGTTCGGCGTGGGATAGCAAATGGGCGAGCTTGGCACTGGGCTCCTGAACGCGGGTGAGGAACATGAGGGCGCTGATCACGAAGGGCTTGTAGCTGGCCTCGTGGTACGTCGGAATGCGGTACTGCTCAAAGACCTCGGCACTCACCTCGCCCTGCTTGCAGCTCACATCCGTGATATCGGCCGGCAGGCAGTGCATATACAGAGCCTTGCCATCACGGGTGAGGTCCATCTTGGCACGGTCGCATTCCCAATTCGTGAACTTGGCGTTGTTGGCCAGGCATTCCTTCTCGAGTCCCTTCAGGCCCTCGCGATCATCCTGCTTCAGCAACTCCGTGCGACGCTGCATCACGTGGAAGGGAGCCCAGGACTTGGGGTAGACGATATCGGCGCCCGTAAAGGCTTCTTCCATGCTGTTGACCACTTCGAACCCACCGCCGGATTCCTTGGCCTGGCGCCCTGCCCTTTCAACCACATCGGGAATAAGGCCGTAGCCTTCTGGATAGGCCAGCTTCACATCCATGCCGAACCGGGTCATGAGCCCGATGATGCCCTGGGGCACGCTGAGGGGCTTACCGTAGCTGGGACTGTAGGCCCAAGTCATGGCGAGCTTCTTACCCTTGAGCGCTTCCAGACTGCCGAAATGCGACTTGAGCCACGCCAAATCCGCCAAACTCTGGGTCGGGTGATCCACATCGCACTGCAGGTTGATAACGCTGGGGCGACGATGCAACACGCCCTGGGCCGCACCATCCGTAAGCGCAGCGCCGAACTCGCGCATGTAAGAATTGCCTTCGCCCAGGAACATGTCATCGCGAATACCAATGACCTCGGCAAGAAAACTGA
>JAUYES010000649.1 GCA_030691225.1 Holophaga sp.
AAGATCTCCAAAGCCTCGATGCCATCTTTCGCAGTAAGCAGCGTGAAGCCCAGCATCTCGATCATGGCCCCGGTGGACATCAACAATAATTCGTCGTCGTCCACGAGCAAGATGGTGCCCCCGCCCTCAAAGGCTGAAGCCTGAATGCCCATTTCCGGCAATCGAGGCATGACGTCATTGGCTACGGGCAAAAAGATCCGAAAGATCGAAAATTGCCCCGGCTCACTTTCGATCGTAATCACCCCACCATGGGCGTGAACAATGCCCATAACCACGGGCAAGCCCAGCCCTCGCCCGATGAACTTGTTGGAATAGAAGGGGTCGAAGACCTTTTCTATATCAGCGTCGACCATGCCGCAGCCCGTATCCTCGATGGCTAGGCAGACATAGTCGGGGCCGTGAGGTTGCCACCCCACCGGGTAGCGATGGGCCGATGGAATCGCCTCTGCTTGCACTGGTTTTACGCTTAGGCGAATGCAGCCGGTGGAACCTTCCATGGCTTCCCAGGCATTGCAGACCAGATTCATCAGCACCCGGTTGATTTCATTGGTATTCACGCTCACGACTGGGCCTGGCATGGGCAAGTCTGCTTCCAGGATCACACCCTCCGGTAGGGTGTCCAGAAGCAGGGGGAGACTCTCTGAGCAGAGTTCCGCCAGGAAACGCGGTTCTCGGATGCTAGTGGTTTGACCGAGGAACAGCAGCATCAAACGACTTACCTCCGCCGCACGTTCCGTGGCTTGCTTGGCCATCGCTAAGCATTTGGCGGGGTTCATGCCTTGCGGCAACCCGCTCAGCAACTCCAAGTTAGACATCACTGTTTGCAGTTTGTTATTGAAATGATGGGCAATGGAACCTGCCATGCGGCCCAGGCTTTCTGCCTTTTGGAGTTGGCGGTTCTTGGCTTCGGCCTCTTGCAGTGCCTGCTCCACCAATTTGCGCTCTGTGATTTGGGTTAGCACGATGTGAAAGAGAGGTGATCCATCGCTGTCCTGTGCTGTGGCCGTGTCGAGGTGTGCCCAAAAAGTCGTGCCGTCAGAACGCACCATTTGCAATTCCCAGGTCTGCGGCGAGCCGATTTCTAAGATCAACTTCCGATTCCGGAAGTAGTCATCCTGATGGGTCTTCGCGAGAAATGGAGAGAACGGCCGTTGGACAATGGCCTGCCGGACCACGCCCAGCATATTCGCGACCGTGAGGTTGGCTTCCAGGATCAGACCATCCTCGGACACCGTGAGATAACCCACGGGTGCCAGATCGTAAAGGTCGCAGTAGCGGGCCTGCGAAGCGCTCAATTCGGTTTGGGTGCGTTGTAATTCCTCGTTCTGCAACTCCAGTTCAATCTGACGCACCCGCAGTTCATTAATCAAACGCTGTGCTTCTTCCAGTGAACGCTCCACGGTTATTTCCGGTGACGCGCCGGCTGCTTGCCCAGAAAAAACATCAGCCGGTCGCTGCAGATTCTCTCCTTCACTCATCTGGACACCTCATGCAATTCACCACATACAAGCCAACGGATCATGAAGATCATTATCGAAAAATGCCGTTAGGAAAATTCGACCGTAATCATTCCCCCACTATGACTTGTCTCAATGCCTCGCGCAGTTGCTCAATCCCATAGGGTTTGCTTAAAAAAGCTTGGGGTTGCTCTGCGTGCGCGCCTTCGAGGGCATGGGCCTTGTCGTGGCCACTCGCCAGGATCACGGGCAGGTTGGGCTCGAGTTGGCGCAGAGCGGCAAGCGTGCTCCAGCCGTCGAGGCGCGGCATGGTCAGGTCGGTGATTACCAAACGAATTGCCGCCTGGTGCTGCCGGAACACCTGAAGAGCCGCAACGCCATCGAGCGCTGTGAGCACGTTGAAGCCCAGCATCTCGACCATGACTTTGGTAGATTCCAACACCATGGGATCATCATCGATCAGCATCAGCGTGCCACCGCTAACAGCAGCTTCGGGTTGAAGTTCTGAATGGTTGTTTTCCGGCAGATCCGATACTGCTTCAACGACCACCGGAAAATAGACCCGGAAGGCACTGCCATGGCCCAATCGGCTTGTCACCGTAATCGCACCGCCGTGTGCCTGCACAATGCCCAATACCACGGCTAAGCCCAGACCACGCCCCACAAACTTGGTTGAGAAAAAGGGATCGAAAATCTTATCGAGATCCGCCTCGGCCATGCCACCACCGGAATCCGCCACTTCCAGGCAGGCATAGGAGGGCTGATCGGGTTGCCAGGCATAAGGAAAGCGATGGGCAGTGGCTATTTCGTTCGCCGAACACGCGCGAAGAGTGAGCCTCACAGTCCCCTGGCGGTCCTCCATGGCCTCCCCGGCATTGCTCAGCAGGTTAGTCAAAAGCTGTTGGAGTTGTTCGGCATTGGCTTCAACAATGGGGCTCTGAGTGGGAAAATTCATCTCCAGGGTAAGGCTGCTGGGCAGGGCCTGCTGCAGCAGTGGCAGCGCGTCTTTACAGCAATCCGCAAGGCGACAAGGTTCTCGTTTGAGTGTGGTTTGACCAAGGTAGATCAACATCGAGCGACTGACTTCTGCCGCCTTTTCAGCACCTTTTTTAGCCATGGCTAGGAACCGAGCGGGATCAGCCCCCTTGGGCAGTGCATTGATCAGTTCTAGATTGCCCAGTACGGCTTGCAGTTTGTTATTGAAGTGATGGGCGATCGAACTCGCCATGCGGCCTAGGCTTTCGGATTTCTTGAGTTGATGGTTTTGGGCCAGGAGTGCGGCCTTTTCGGCCTCCAGAATTTTGCCCTCGGTGATATCCACCACAAAGCCATGCCAAAGAATTTCTCCATCCGGTAGCAGCTTGGGAGTTGATTCAAAGTGCAACCACCGCAGCGTTCCGGCGACGATGGCCCGACCGTGCCAGTTGAAAGGCCCGTGCTGCTGGAAGCTCTGCTGATTTGCGACCAGGAAGGAGTCCAAATCCTCTGGATGGATTATCCGGTTCACCGATTGCACATCCTGCAACAGGCTTTCGGGGGAGCTACCAAGAATTGTCGCCATCCTAGGGCTTACGTACTCGAAGGCCCTTGCACCATCCGACTTGCTCCGCAGGATGTAGGTGCCAACTCGAATAGTAGCCGCCAGATCCTCATATTGCTGCTGGCTCTCAAGCAGGGCCTTTTCCATGCGCTTGCGCTCGGTGATGTCCTCGAAAATTCCCTCGTAATATTTCGGCGCTCCCGCAGCATCTCGCACGACCCAGGCGCATTCGCGCAGCATCACTACTTCACCGTTTGGCTTAGTCCAGGGTGATTCGAGACCAACGACATGGCCATTTTCATTAATTTCCCGACGAAACCGCTCGCGCGAATAGGTCGGGTTGATCTCAAGATCCTCTTTCGGTCTCTGCTGGTATTCCTGCACCACCGCCTCGAAGGAGGCATAGCCGGCCATTTTGCAAAGAGCTGGGTTTAGCATCAGGGGTTGTCCGTCGATACTGCTACGGTACATGCCCAGCACGGCATGCTCGAAGAAATTGGCCAGACTCTCCTTGGCCTCTCGTAGTTCCTCTTCCACATGCTGATGCTCGCTGATAGCACTTGGTACACTGTGGACAAACGGCACTCCGTCGGCGACCTGCCCCTCAGCCGAATCAAAATGCTTCCGTAGTTTCTCCATTTCACTCACCCAGGCACCTCGCGCGAGCCATCGCTGACAAGCCAAAGAATCAAGAAGGCAATTATCCGCGAATGCACATCGATTCACGCGAATAAAGCAAATCACCGCCTGTATTTTCATTCAGCTTTGCAATTAAACCAGCGAAGGGTTCCCTGGGCCCGATTGTGGTGAACCGAGAAGAATCGCTATGGCGGAACCGGCGCATCGACGAATCCGCAACAACGGAACTGGTATGCAAAATTGTTCGATTTATCGAACCAAAATCGCCCCGGAATCCCACACCACGGTGCCCCAGTAGTGCAACTGGTCGGGTGGTATCACGAGCGGAATGTGATCCCGCGAACGGGAAACATGCGCACCGAAAACAGCCACGGCGAGTTCGCTGCAATAGTAGCGATCCTTCGCGTTGGCACCCACTAGCCCCGCAAAATCATAGGGTCGTCCCACCAGGCTGCGCGCCTTGACCACGGCCGCTTGTTGCCGCTCGGGCGTGGTGGCCCATTGCGCGCGCACCAACATCAGTCGTTGAGCCTTTTTGACAAAATCGGCAGTGGAAGTGGTGTGCAGGCCCGAACCTTCGGCTTCGATCACCTGCCGTTGCTCGGGGTCCAATACCGCGGCATGACTGAAGGGAGCGTGCGTCAGGGTACTGACCAAGTTATCCGTGGCGTGGTAGCCCCGAATAACCAGCCAGTCCCCTGGCTGCCCCAGGCGCGTAACGGCCTCGAGCATTCGCGCCTCTCGCTCAAGGCGATCTTTGGGCGGATGCACCACGATCGGCCGGGAACAAGCGACCAACGCCAGCAGGAGTAACGAAGGAACAACGTGGCGAAGCGCGGACATAAACACCCTTGGAAGCAAAGGATTTTGAATTCGGTGGTTCCTCTAGTTTACGCGTCTCCACTCGCCGCCTTCCACCGCTCCATCCAAAGGTTCCTCCTTTCCTATCTCCGCGTTCTTCTTGGTGATTTTCAAAATTACTCTTACGCCCCAATCTGGGTTTTCTGCTGGCGCAAGGCCGCATCCATTTCACCCACGGTCCGCAAATGCCGATGAGCCTGATCGGTGTCCCCAATCTCCAACAACAGAACACCCAGGTGATACTGCAGGCCCAAGGATTCTTCAACCGAAAAGCCTGGAGCGGCAATGCCCTGGCGCAACCAGGCAATGGCGGCGGGCAAATTGCCCAGGCCCTCTTCACAAATGGCTAGAACAGAACAGCAATCCAGGGTCTTGGCCGGGTCTCGCAAGGCCAGCTTGAAGGCTTCCATGGCAGGCTCGATGAGCATCATTTCCTTGTAGGCAATACCCAGGTTGTAGTGCCTATCGCAGTCATCCACATCGATCTTCTCTTCGATTCGCCTGCAAAGGGATCCCAGGTGTTCATCCGTGCTTTGGAGGTCTGCTTCAGGAAAGGAGGTGTGGCGGGTACCCTCGGAAAGGCCTTTGATCTCGAAATAGGCGGTATCAAATTCGGTCTCTTCGTCCTGGCACTTGGGTGTTTCCCCGGCCTCGGGTTCTTGGAGTGACGCCATCGCGCGCCTTAACCGGGTTTGGAGTAGTGGATGCTTCGGCCAAATTTCTAGCGCGTTCTCAATTTCACGCTTGGCCTCCTCAGTGCTGCCGAAATCGAGCTGGAAATCGATCTCTGCTAGGTCAGCCAGCAGGTCCTCTCGGGTTTTGCGGGAAAGCCTGAGTTCCAGAACCTCGCGGTCCAGCCTGCGCCGCCGATACGGTGTGGCACAAGGAATCATGTGTTGCGATTTTTCTTGCCTCTGCAGTGCCATTTCCATTCTCCGAGCTAAATGCGAAAACGTGAGTGATTGCCTGTGGTGTTGCTTTGAACCAGCCTAAAATTCGGCCACCTACCTCAGGAAGATCCACTCCCTAGATTCCGGGGGGTCCACCCTGGAAGCGAACCCCACTTGAGGCGAGAATCAGGAACAGGCTTCCCTCTCCCGCTTACGCAGAACAGGACTCCATGAGCGTTCCTTTCTATAACTTGCTCTTTAACCTCGACCTCGACGCGAGCACGGCGGAGCCAATCTATCTGCAGCTAACGGGGCGAATTGCCGAAGTCATCCGCTCGGGAAAAATTCAGCCCGGGGCGCCCATGCCGGGTACACGCATCATCGCCAAGGCCCTGAAAATCAGCCGCAACGCCGCCATTGCCGCCTATGGTGAATTGAGCAATCAAGGGTGGATTCAAACGGAAGTTGGCTTTGGAACCCGGGTGGCCCTGACGCTGCCGGACTTCTCTCCCAGTTCAGATCCGACAGCCCGGCCCTTGGCGAGCCCCTGCGGCTTTCAAACCCCGCTCTTTTTCGCAGACCCCGGAGCGGCATGCTCCGCCAGGGTGGATCTTAGGAATCCCACGTGCGATTCGCGCCTACTCCCCGAGGCCGAATTGGCGAGATCCTTCCGGCACCCCATCACGCGGCTTCACCGCCGGGGCCATAACTCCAGCGACCCTTTGGGGCCCTTGGAAGTGCGGGAATGCCTAGCGGAACTCCTGGCCGAGCGCCGGGCCTTGCCGGTGGATGCCGACGATTTATTGCTGGTGGCCAGCACACACGAGGGCCTGAGCTTGGCCGCCCGCAGCCTCCTGCCGCCGGGCAGCCGCATTGCGGTGGAGGATCCAGGCAATCCCAGGGCCTGGGCCGCCTTTCGCCGAGCGGGTTTGGTGCCAGTACCGGTGCGGGTGGATGCCGAGGGCATTTGTCCCGAAGCCTTGGAGGATGTCTGCGTGGCCGAGCGCCCCAGGGCCCTTTACCTGACCCCGAATTGTCAGTGGCCCACCGGAACAATGCTGAGCCAAGAGCGACGCGCGGCCGTGATCGAAGTGGCGGCAGTCTACCGCATGCCCATCCTGGAAGACGATCATGCCGCTGAGTTGTATTACGAGAAACAGAGTTGGCGACCCCTCATCGCCGATGATCATCGAGGCGTGGTGCTGCACTTCGGTACCTTTGAACACATTCTCGATCCCGCCTTTGGCTTGGGTTACGTGGTGGGCCCCCGCGAAGCACTCCTGGCCATGGGGCAGGCCAGAACCGAGGAAGGCTTACCCAACCTCGATCTCATGGCCGGTGCCCTGCGGGATTTTGTAATGGATGGAAGTTACCTCCGCCACGTTCGCAAGGTGCGCACCGCGTATCGCACTCGGCGCGATCTGGTTCAGAGCTTTTTGAGTGGACCCGCCAGTGAAATGTTCACGACGCACCCCCAGGCCTCAGGGCTCGCCTGCTGGCTTGAGAGTACGGAAAGTAGTCTGGAATCCTGGCGCCGGAGAGCCGATTCTCTAGGCTACGCCCTATGGCCCGCCAGCCACTGGCGGCTGGGCGAAGAGGTGCGTGAACGCGCAGGCCTGCTGCTCCCCTTCGCGCCACTAGATGAAACGGAATGGCGGAGTGCCTTGGCGTTATTGCAGCGAACACTGACCAAGTAAGGAAAAAACAAAGAGGAACCACGAACACAGGGACAACGAGTTATCGAATCTTTCCCAATGGCACCCCAGCCTTGAAGATCATGTGCTTATCCTTTCGGATGCTCGGCGAGCTGGCGTCCAATCTCAGTTCACCCCAGTGGTACAGAAGGGTTCCACTCGAAGGAGCCTGCAGGGCGTGGCCAAGGGCTTCCTTGAATTCCGCCGGTGAAACTTCGCCTTCGGCTTCCACTTGGGCGAATTGCAGGCTGGGCAGAATGCCCTTGCCGGATTGTCGTTGGAGTTCAGCGGTCATCGTGTGGATGTAGGGGATGGGCTGGCCGATGAGCTTGTGGTAGAGCATGGGCGAGAGATAGTCCACGTGCTTGCCTAGGGCCTTCACGTCTTGGCCGGCAATCCGGGTGATCCCCCCTTCGAAGGTGGCTTGGGTCCAGGGCACCACATGCACTGAAATTTTGATTTTGGGATCAATCGCTTTCACGGCCTTGCTGGCCGCAGCCACAAAGCTGGTGATGGTGCCGGTCTTCCAGCGCTCCCAGGCCTGAGCATGACCCGCGAGGATCCACTGGGCCTTTTTGGGGGTGGTGTCCAATTCCTTGGGCAGCGTGAGCCCTGCCTGTTTCTGAAA
>JAUYES010000663.1 GCA_030691225.1 Holophaga sp.
CAGGAACCATCGCCAAAGCGTTTCACCAACATTTCGACCATGAAGTTATTGGAAAATTTATTAATGTCCTGAACCAGCTGATGCAAAGGAGGCGAAGCCAATCCGGCGAGCTTGGCGGAAGGGCCCTTGGAATCGCCACCACCCTCCACCGCGATGCCAGATTCCACAAGCATTCGCGTCAAATAGTCCAAGGCATATCGCTCTGGGCTCCGCAGAATGCGGCCGTTGTCATCCCGATTAAAATTCACGGATAGGGGAAGAATGGGCGGAGTTGTGTCGGAGGTCGTGTTTTCCCATCCGACGCCAAACAGCTGTCCATCGAAGGCGGATTGATCCAAACGCACGCGTCCCGCCACCCGTTGGACACCTCGGGCCTTGAGATCCTGAAGCAACAGCCAGATGCGCTCCTTGGTGAACAAGGGATCGCCCCCCCCCTTGAATACGAGGTCCCCGCGCACCGTGCCGTTTTGAAGCTCACCCCAGACCTCGGTTTCTAACGTGTAGTTGGGTTTCAAGCTTTTGAGCAGGGCGTAGGTAGATACAACCTTCGTAGTGGAAGCGGGAATCAATGCCATGGTTGTCTGGTTGCCTTCCAGCAGTTTCCCGCTCGAGAGATCCCACAGCCCCGCGGAAACCTTTACACCTCTGGATTCCAGATCCGCTACCCAGCTCTTGAAGGTGGGTACCGGAGTTTCCGCAAAGACAGCCGTAACCATTAGCGCAGCCAGCGCGCAAGAAAATGCTTTGATCTTCAAAGTGACCTCACCGATTTTTCGGGTTGGGGGTCGATGGACCACCACCTCTGTTTGGATTGGTGTCGCCCTGCTGAGGCCCACGAACATTTGGCTGACCCGCAGGAATACCCAAAATGTCATCGGCCGCCGAGAATACCCAATCGCTGTGCATCGACTTACCTTTATAAATTTTAAAGCTGTAGCCAATGGAGCTGCGACTGCGCACGCCAACAATGGGCAACCCCGTTTTATCCCCGGAGGAGCCTGCCTGCACCGCCGTCACCAGATCCCAGTCCCCGGCGACGGTGAAAGGATCCTTGTAGATCTTCCGCAAAACGGGAGGCCTTATTTTCATTAGGTCTTCGAGCTTAAGGGGATAGCCCCCCGTGCGCTGCTGGTAGAGGCGAATCCCCCGGGCGATGGCCTCGCCCCGAAAGATCAATTCTTCCTCGGCACCCCGTTGCACTTCCGCTTGAACGGAGGGCATGGCTTTCATCAAGAAAATGCCCATGACCGCCACCATGCCCAAAAGCATGGCGAGGATGAAACCCCGCTGCGATGCGACTCTGGAAATCGAAGCCCTCATGGAAACCAGATTATCAGCGGAATCCACGGGCCTGAAGAAAGTCCAGGAATTCCATTGTCAGCGTGGGATCGAATTGCCCACCCGACCCTCGGCGGAGTTCATCCAAAATTTCACGCACAGGGCGTGGACCCCGGAAGGCGCTGCCCTCGCTCATAACCTCGAAGGCTTCGATCAGATTGATAATGCGACTACCCAAGGGAATCAATTCGCCTCGGAGGCCATCGGGATAGCCCTTGCCATCCCAGCGCTCATGGTGATGGCGAATGATGCCTGGCACATCAAAAGGGAATCTAAAATCTTGAAGAAACGTCGTGGCCAGCATCGGGTGAGTGCGGATGCGGCCCATTTCTTCGTCCGTTGGCCCGGTCTTGGTGAGTAGCTTGGGATCGAGCAGAAAGGTGCCCACGTCGTGAAGAATGGAGGCAATGCAGATCGCCTCGACATCCACCCCTGGGAGTTCGAGATACACAGCAAAGTCCTGCGCCAACTTGGCAGTGGCCAGGCTATGGTCCTTCAGCATGGGCGCGCCACCCTCGGCGGACGCCAATAGCTTGTGGCTCACCGAGAGGAAGGCTCGGTGATAGCGCTCGTGCAAACGGATTTCCTGAAGATGAAAGCCCACCAGCCGACACACCATTTGGATGGAAGTCTGTTCCTCATCCGTAAACGGCCGATCTTCATTTCGGAAGAGCAGAAGAAGATCCTGTTCATCATCCTCAGCGGTCAGCACCACGGGTAGATAGGTCTGAAAAATGCCCGTCAACGGCTCATTTTCAAGAAATTCAACCCTGGTGAGAATGCGAAGATCCGGCTCACTGGTATTGGGCACGTGGTAGGTAAAATGAGCCAGGATCTGCTGTTTTAGATCAGGCGAAAGGGGCTGATGACTGTACGCCAGGATCGGTCGAGCCTCTTCAGGTTCATCCATCCATAGCGCCACGGCACCCATTGGAACTAGGTTACAAAGAAGCTTAGCCGCCTCCCAAAAGAAGGTGCGCTGCTCTGGCATGAATACACCGGGCCGATTCGAGCGGTGCATCGCAAGGGCAAAATCGACGGGAGCATCCGGGAGAACAGAAGGGACGACCACGGGCGCAAAGGATCGATCCTCGCCAGCCCCTTGCAGAAAGCCTTCCAAGAGCTCTGAAGGTATGGCTTGAGCCGGAGCATCCGCGGCAACCATGGCGCTGCTGGGCGGAACGGGCACTTCGAGTACGACCTTGTTTTCAGCCATGGGTGGGGGTGACGCGGATCGCACGATGCGAGCATCCCGCATCGTCTCGATGAGTTCCTGACAGATCACCAGCGAGCGGCCTTCATCGCCCTCCAGATCATATGGCAGACCTCGGGTCCGGTCCTTCTGGATCAGCAAGCCAATCCATTCACCTCGGTCGAAGAATGGAGTTATCAGGAATCGAAGCGCCTCAGTGCCCGATGAAAAGCACGCCAGCTCTTCCGCAGGTCCAGATTGGTTCACCACGTAGGATCGACGCTGGCGACCGGCCCAGACGACCAGCGGATCATCCAAAGAAAGCTCCTCGGGCGGGATTGAGGTCCGGGGCCAGCCGTAATTCGAGATCAAGGAAAATGGAACAGCTTCTGAGCCTCGCAAATAGAGCGCCGCCTTGCCGCTGCCTATTTCTTCAAAACAGCGGTACAGGATCTGCGAGAAACGCCGAACAAACGCCTCGCCCA
>JAUYES010000665.1 GCA_030691225.1 Holophaga sp.
TCAAGGCACCGGGTTCAGTATTGGCGGTGGGCTTCTGGTCGGAAACGACAGCCTGAAGAAAGCCACAAATGGGTCCACAGGCTTTCATCTGGGGGCGGACTATACCGTGGGAACGCAGCTCCCCGTGCGATTCGGCTTCACGCTGGCCAGCATGCCAGGCTCCGCTGTAAATGGACTCAAGACCTCGCTGACGTTGGTCCAGGCTCATAGCGACATGGTGATCGAGACGCCAGCTCCAGCATTGAAAGCTTTGGTTGGCCTGTCGTTAAACAGCTATTCCATGTCTCGTACCGGAGTCGAATCGACCGACGCACTGGATGTCGATCACCATTTTCCAGTGCGCGATGTTAGCGGCATTAAACTTGGCCTTCGTTTGGGCATGAGCTACGCCTTCACCAAACAGCTCAGTGCCGAAGTTGTCTTTCAGCAAACAGAACTAGCAGGCAAGGATCTAGAAGACCCCATGGTCCGCCGTGGAGGCATCAACCCGAGTTGGTTTGAGCTAGGTGTTCGCTGGCATTTCTAACGAAAATGAGGAAGTTCAAATGAATACGCGAATGGCCGCCATCGGCCTGTGCACTTCGATAATGATGGCGGCCTCGGGCTTGCCAAAGGTTGGATCCAGCCAGGAGTTATTCCGTGGCTGGGCCATCCAGGCAGCCGATAAATCTGGCGCCAATGGCGCCGAGATTTCGAGCCCTGGATTTTCTGCGACGAATTGGCTACCCACGACCGTGCCTTCCACCGTGATGGCCGCTCTTGTGCAAAATGGCATTCACAAAGCCCCCCTGTTTGGGAAAAACCTGGATGCCATTTCTCCCGAACCCTTCAAGCAGGGATGGTGGTACCGAACAGAATTCACGGCTGATAATCTTGACCCTGATCTCGGAGATGGCACTCATACCCGATTGCGTTTCGATGGCCTCAATTACCGCGCGGATATTTGGCTGAACGGGAAAAAGATCGCGAATCGCGAGACCATCGTTGGCGCTTTTCGCACCTTCGATCTGGAAATCAGCACCGGCCTACGCAAGGGCGTCAATGCTCTGGCCGTGGAGGTTTTTCCACCGCAACCTGGCGATTTTACGATGGGGTTCGTGGATTGGAATCCTCTGCCTCCCGATCGCAACATGGGAATTTTTCGAGAAGTAAAGCTGAATCGCACGGCAGGGGTCGCGATCGAGGATCTGTGCGTTCGCACCCAGGTCAATTTGAAGACACTCAAGGAAGCCACGTTGGAGATCGGTGGCGATCTGGTCAACTTGGATGATCGCATCCTCACCGGGACGCTGAAGGGCGCCATTGGGGGAATTCATTTTCAGGTGCCCTACACGCTGAAACCACGAGAGCGAAAGGCTCTGCGACTAAGCCCGGAGCAAGTCCCGGCTTTGCGGATTCGTAATCCCCGCCTTTGGTGGCCCCATACCCTTGGCAAGGCCGAACTTTATACGTTGAAGCTATCTGTGCTGGAAGGCCCCCGCCTTAGTGATACCCAGTCGGTCAGGTTTGGCATCCGGCAGGTCGGTGACTATATCAACGAGCAAGGACATCGCGGCTACACCGTGAAT
>JAUYES010000472.1 GCA_030691225.1 Holophaga sp.
AGCGTCCGGGTTGATCTGCTCACCCAGCGATGCTGGGCCCTACACGACGAAATAGGGCATAGTTTAAGGCCATCGGCAAAGAGGCCGGCATGTTTCTGGTGCGAACAAGCCCGAGGTTGAACTGGGCCCGGAACCCATCGAGCGCCCTTCACTGCTGCACGCGGGCGCATCCGCGTAGCGCGAGTCATAACGTACGAACGGATGGGTTCCACGCCGATGCCTTTCGAAAGGAGGAGGGGTATGGAAGTAATCTACCCGAGGTGTGCCGGTTTAGATGTGCACAAGGACACGGTAGTGGCGTGTTGCCGCTTGGCAGCGGATGGACAAATCCGAAATGAGGTCCGGACGTTCCAGACGACGACGCGTGCCTTGATGGCGTTGCGCAGGTGGCTTCAGGAGAGCGAGTGCACCCATGTCGTCATGGAATCTACGGGTGTGTATTGGAAGCCAGTGTGGCACGCGCTGGAGCGGGACCCAGAAGCCGAAGGCGGCTTCGACTGTGTTCTTGCCAATCCAGCCCACGTCCGCAATGTCCCAGGCCGAAAGTCAGACGTGAGCGACGCCCAATGGCTGGCGGATCTGCTGGCGCATGGATTGATCGCGCCGAGCTTCGTGCCCGAGCGTCTCACCCAGCAGATGCGGGATCTCACGCGTACCCACACTCAGATCACGCGTGAGCTTGGACGTCACGTGCAGCGGATCCAGAGAACCCTGGAGGACGCGGACATCAAGCTCACGGGCCTACTGACCGATCTGACGGGCACCAGCGGAATGGCCATGCTAAAGGCTCTGGTGCATGGAGAGCGGAATCCAGAGGTGCTCGCAGCTCTGGCCGTGGGGAGGGCGAAACAGAAGCGAGCCGAGCTGGTGGAGGCCCTGAATGGGCATTTCAGGGAGCACCATGCCTTCATGGTGGAACTCCACCTCAAGCAGGTAGAGGCGCTCCAGGAGGCCCTGCGAACCATCGAAGCCAAGCTGGGAGAGGCACTGAAACCCTTGCACAACAAGGAGTCACTTCTATGCACCATCCACGGAATCGGACACACCTCAGCGCCCGTAATCCTGGCTGAAGTGGGTCACGACATGAGCCGTTTCCTTGGTGTTGGCAACCTGATTTCATGGGCCGGTTTCTGTCCAAAAATGAACCAGAGCGGACCAACCCGGAAAAACACGCAGGTCAAGAAAGGAGCCCCCTGGCTCAAAGCGATGCTCGTCCAATGCGCGTGGGCGGCCATCAACGTGAAGGACAGTTATCTCCGAGCCCGCTACTTCCGATTGAGGGCCCGACGCGGCTCCAAGAAGGCCATCCTCGCCATCGCGGCGGACATGCTGCGAGCGGCCTATTTCATCCTCAAACGCAACGTCCCTTATCAGGATTTGGGGGCTGACTTCTACGACCGCCTCGACCACTCAAAGGCCACGACATCCCTCGTCAAACGCCTTCGAAACCTCGGTTACGAAGTCTCCCTATCCCCTGCTTCCTGAGCTTTTACGCGGAGAACCATGGGGTATTTCGTCATAACGATTGGTTAGGCCGGGTTGCCCAAAGTAGAACTAGAGTTATACTTTATTTGAGGTATCCCATGAACTTGAGCCCACACCTTACACCTCTTACCGAAGTCCGGCGACATACAGCGGAAATTTTCGAACAGGTCCGCGCCACGAAACAGCCCTTGATGGTCACTGAGCATGGGCGCGAGGCTGGCGTAATTATGGACCCAGAAGCTTTTCATTTGCTAACGAACCGCC
>JAUYES010000689.1 GCA_030691225.1 Holophaga sp.
TAATGAAATGGCTAACGCTGCTCTTTGTTGCCCAACACCTTGGTTCTCGCCCTCCCCAACAAATCGATGCCTGGGATCTGGTCCGAACCTCCGCCCTGGTTGTCTTCCCCATGCTGCTGGTGCTCAAACAGCCCGACCTTGGCATGGCCATCAGTTTTCTCCCCATTCTCGTGCTCGTTCCCCTTTTGAAGGGCGTTCGAGCCAAATGGGTTGCTCTCGGGTTGGTTTTCGTTTCCCTTGGAGGCGTGGTCGCCTGGCAGAAGGTGCTGAAGCCCTATCAGAAACAACGGGTACTCACCTTCTTGGATCCCACCGCCGACCTGCAAGGCAAGGGCTATCAGATCAACCAAAGCCGCATCGCCATCGGAGCGGGTGGATTATTTGGCCAAGGGTTCACCACGGGAAGCCAAACCCAACTCAATTTTTTGCCCGTCAAGACCTCCGATTTCGTTTTCAGCGTCTGGGCCGAAGAGCGCGGCTTCGTAGGTGTCTTGTTGGCCCTGGGGCTTTTTGGCCTACTGCTCACGCGCATCCTGGAAATCGGTCGCTCCGCCAAGCACCTTGCGGATACCAATTTCTGTGTCGGTGCGGCCTGCATTCTGGGCCTGCACTTGCTGGTCAATGTCGGCATGGTGGTGGGTATCCTGCCCAATAAGGGCATGGTGTTGCCCTTTTTTAGTGCGGGTGGCAGCAGCACCCTCAGCTATTTCCTGGGCCTCGGCGTGGTCATGGCCGTAGCTCACCGCACCAAGGTAAAATGACATGGATCCCATCGCCCGCATGAAGGAACTGGCCGCTCAGGTCTTGGAGCATCGCCGACGCTATTACGTGCTGGATGCGCCCGTGCTTTCCGATGCCGAATATGACGCCCTAGAGCGGGAGTTGCGAGATCTGGAAGCACAATTTCCGCTCCTGGCCGATCCCAATAGCCCGACGCGCCGCGTGGGGGCGCCTCCGGTCGATCATTTCGTCAAAACCAAGCACCGCGTATACATGCTGAGCCTGGACAATGCCTACTCGGAATCCGAATTGCGCGAATGGGAAGCCCGCGTTGTCAAAGGACTTGCTGGCGTGCGGCCCACCTATGCCGCCGAATTGAAGGTGGATGGCCTTTCCCTTTCCCTGCGCTACGAGAATAGACACCTTGTAGAGGCCATCACGCGAGGCGATGGCGAAACGGGCGAATCGGTCACTGAAAACGCTCGCACCATCGCCGATATTCCACTCACGCTGCCCGATGACGCGCCCGAACGTTTGGAAGTGCGAGGCGAGGTTTTTCTTTCGCGACGCCGCTGGGAAGAGCTCAACCTTCAGCGCGATACCCGTGGCGAGGCCCGCTTCGCCAATCCCCGCAACGCCGCGAGCGGTACCATGAAATCCCTGGATAGCCGCGTGGTGGCTGAGCGTCGCTTGCAATTCCTGCCCTGGCAAATGCTGGGCGCGCCCGATCACGCCACGGCCATGCAGGCCCTTGCGGCCTGGGGTTTCACCACCATGCCCGCCACCACCGAAGGCGATTTAAATCGCGTGCTGGCTTTCATCGAAGACCAGCGCGAGGCCCGCCTGAAGCTGCCCTTCGACACCGATGGCGTGGTGATCAAGGTCGAGGCGCTCACCCAGCAAGAAGTTCTTGGCACCACGGACCGGGTGCCGCGCTGGGCCATCGCCTATAAATTTCCCGCAGTGCAAGCCACCACCACCGTGTTGGGCATCACCTGGCAAGTGGGACGCACCGGAAAACTTACGCCCGTGGCGGAATTGGAGGCCGTCGAGGTGGCCGGTTCCATCGTGCGCCGGGCGACGCTTCACAATGCCGACGAGCTAGTTCGCCTGGGCCTCTGCGTGGGGTGCCGGGTCTTCATCGAGAAGGGTGGCGATGTCATTCCCAAAGTGGTCGCCGTGGTGCCGGACTCCTTGCCCCTGAATGCGCCGCTGCCCGAGATTCCCACCGCCTGCCCGGTCTGCACGGGCGGAGTGGGCAAGGACACCGACGAGGAAGTGGCCATCCGGTGCCTCAACCCCGAATGCCCCGCCAAGCTGGAAGCGCGGTTGCTCCACTTCGGCAGCCGCGTGGCCCTGGATATTGAAGGAGTCGGGGATGCTTTGGTGGAACAGTTGGACACCTCGCAGCGTCTCGCCCAACCGTGGGATCTCGTTGCCGTAGTGAACAACCCTGCCCAGGGTCTGGCGTTCCTTTCCAACCTGGACCGCATGGCCGAAAAGAGCGCCCAAAACGTGATGACCGCTCTGGATACCGCTCGCACGAAGCCCCTCGGACGCTGGCTCCATGCGCTAGGAATCCCCATGGTGGGCGCGAAAACCGCTGAACTACTGGCCGAGGCCTTTCCGAGCCTCGAACAACTTTGGGCGGTGACCGAAGAAGCCCTTCAAGCCGTGGATGAAGTGGGCCCCAAAGTCGCGGCCTCGCTGCGCGCCTTCGTCATGCTTCACCCCGAACTGCCCCTACACCTCGCCGCCATGGGCATCCAGCCCACGCCGCCCGAGATTCGAAAACTCGGGTCGTTGCCACTTGCGGGCGCCGTGGCCGTGGTCACGGGCACCCTGCCCACCCTTAGCCGCGAGGAGGCCGAGGCCTTACTGAAACGCCTTGGCGCCAAGGTGGCGAGCGCGGTCTCAACCAAAACCACAGTGCTCGTCGCTGGCGAAAAGGCTGGCTCCAAACTGGCCAAGGCCCAGGAATTGGGCATCGCGGTGCAAAACGAAGCCTGGCTGTTGGCCATTAAGGCCGAAGCGTGAGTGGCGCAGTGCGGGTGGCCGTACTCGATACCGAAACCACCGGCCTTTATCCAGCCTCGGATCGGATCATCGAAATCGCGGTGGTGCTGCTCGAAGTGGATTGCGCCACGGGCCAGACCTTGCGCGAAATGGACCGCTACCAAGCCCTTCAGGATCCAGGCCGGCCGATTCCTTGGGCCGCCCTGGCGGTGCATGGCATCACCGATGCCATGGTTCGGGGCCAGCACATCGATGCGGAGCGCGTTCGCCAATTGCTGGCCAGCGCCGATCTCCTGGTGGCCCACAACAGCGGCTTCGACAAGGGTTTCGTGGCCCAGATCGTGCCCGAAGTGTGTCAAATGTCTTGGGCCTGTTCATGTCGAGGCATTCCCTGGCGCAGCCTCTTCAGCCATCTCCCCAACGCAAAGTTGCAGGACCTAGCGAACGCCTTTGGCGTGACGAAGGGCACGGCTCACCGAGCCTTGGGCGATGTGGAGACGACCCTGGCACTCCTCAACCAGGTGATGCCCGGAGCCTCCATGACCCTGCTGGGGCACTTGATTGCGAAAAAATTTGTACCCGAAACGCTGAGGAAAGAACGGCTCGCGAAAAGGAGCGCAAAACCATTCACAACATTCCCTTAGCTTTCTTCCCGTTCTTCACGGCTTTTCGAGAGACCATTTTTCACGGGAAGGCGCGAAAAAGGGAAGCACAGACTGCGCTCCATAATTATTCAAAATGGTCCTCCCGCGGGAGCGGAGCCGGCCGTTCCGTCGATGAGTTCCCGAAGTCGCCAAACGCCATCGGTCTCGACCCACCGCAACAGAAAGGCGCGGCGTGAAGCATCCTGAGGCAGGAGACCGCCGCCCTTGCTGGTGAGCAATAATTCCACCGTCTGGAAGGCCTGGTGTCCCTTCACGTCAATCTGATTGGAGAAGACCGTCACGCCGATCTTTTCGCGACGCAGCACCCCCAACAGGTAGAGCTTGGCGGCGTTGCGATCCATCCCTTCGGGCCCGGCGAACTGCGGGTCCAACCGCTCGATCACTGCAGCGGCATCACCGGTTTCCGTGCCCTTCACGCAGGCCTCGAAGGCTCGCTTCACGCGGACTTCAGGGCGGTCCGAGGCACAGGCCAGGGAAAGAACGGAGAGCAAAAGCAGGGTGCGAAACGCGTTCATGGGAAATCCTCGCGGAGGCCATGAAAGGGTACACCCAGCCGATATCAATCAACTCGCTACCGCAAGGGTTTGCTCCGTGCGGTGCAGGAAGGCTTCGATCCCCTCTCGCCAGGCCACGGGAACGCCCTTTTGCCAGGGCGAAGGAGCGGTCCAAAGTCCCAACATGTCTTCGGGGCAACCCACACATTCGTAGAGCGTCTCGACGGCAACGCCGAGGGCTTCCAGGCTGAGCGGAGCCTCCATCAGATCGCGCAGCAGGGCCACCCGCCAGCGGTCCTGGGCCTTGGCCCAGCGCTGGCCTCCAGGGCGCGGAGCCTTGCCCGTGACTTCAGCCGCGGCGCGCCAGAGGCAGGCTTCAAAGGTGATCAACTCTGGGTCAATGAGGGCTCCCAAGTGCAAACAGGCTTCCCCGGTGAAGTCAGAATCCCGCACCCAGCTTTGAATTTCTTCAGGCTTCAAGAACCCAAAATCGTAGCCCACCACCACTTCGTCCCAACCGATGGGCGCAAGGTTCGGGGATTGCCGTTGCAGCAGGGCCAACCAGTTTCCGATCACCATGGTTTCACCTCCTTTTTGGGTAGCAGCGTCTTATGCGAGAAGTTGCAATGCCAAGTGGGCGGCCACGCGAGCCGATTCTTCTCCACCCACCAGAACTGGAGCCAGTTCCATGACATCGGCCCCCACAAAGGGCCGACTCCAGCGGTGAACATGGCGGAGCCATGAAATCAATTCCATGACCGAAAGCCCTCCTGGCACGGGTTCGGCCACCGCTGAACAAAAGGCAGGATCCAACACATCCAAGTCCAGGCTCACGTATGCAGGGCCCTGACCCACGCGCGCGAGATCGCCGTGGAGTTGACTGCTCAGGCGAGGATCCTTCAAATCCCACGGGGTCCACATGTGAACACCGGACTCGCGCAGGAATGCCAATTCCCCATCCTCGAAACGAGGGGCGCGCAGGCCCACTTGCACGGTGCGGTTGGGATCCACCAAGCCTTCCACAATGGCCTGGCGAACCCAGGTGCCGTGATGAAACGGAGAACCCCAGACCTCGCCATGGCCCGCATCGGGGTGAGCATCAAAGTGGAGCAGGCCCAAGGGGCCGTGGTGGCGAGCGTGGGCTCGCAGGGCGCCCAGGGTCATTAGGTGATCGCCGCCCAGCAGCAGTGTGCGAGCGCCTTGAGCGATCCAAGCACTGCACGTGTCTTCCACCGCGCCGAGCGCTTCCTGCATATCGAGGGGTCGCGTGGGAGCGTTCCCACCATCCACCCAACCTTGGGCCGCAACGTTGCGGGGATCTTCTTCGGGGCCCTGCAGGCGCAAGGGCATGGGCAAACGCCCCAACCCTAGAGAAGCCGTGCGGATAGCCCACGGTCCCATCCGGGCGCCGGGGCGATTGAGCACACCGCCATCGTAAGGCGCGCCGAGCACCACACCAGCTACTGGTCCGGGTTCAGGGTCATGGGGTAAACCAAGAAAGGGTGTTAATCCCGATCGGAGATTATCGAGCAGGGCTTCGGCTGGATTCATGCGCAATCCTCAATGACTTGGCGGGGATGGATGCCTTCTCGAATGCCTTCGACCCAGGCTGCCTCCGTTGCAAATTCGCGGGGATGGATCACGGCTCCAGGGCGCACACGCACCACCGTTGAAGGCCTTCGACACAAGCCACCGATGTGAGAAAGCAATTCGTCATCGCCCACCCAGGGATAGTAGGCGTGCTCGCTGGCCAGATTCAGAGTCAGGACCGGCACCTGCATGCGATAAGCGAGGCGCAGACCGCCTTTATACAGGGGCGCTAGGCCCTCGCCAACGGTCGTAGTGCCTTCGGGAAAGAGCAGAAAGTTGCGACCTGCGGCCAATTCACGGCGCAACCCCATAAGCGCCGTGGCGCGATTCGAGGGATCTTCCCGCCGCACAAACCGCACGCCCGCCTTCCGCACGCCGCGGCCCACCACGGGGTAGTCGGCCACCTCGCGTTTTGCCAACAGACCGCTGGGGCGAAGGGACATCAACACCATGGGATCCAGCCAACTCAGGTGATTCGCCACCCACAGTTGCCCCCCCACAGGCAAGGCACCTTCCACTCGAACCTCCACCCGCAAATGGCGCAACAACCGCTGACACCAAGGGGAAAGGATCGCGTGAGGGTTCCGCGACAAGGACAAACGGCCCATGGCCCACAAGGTGTCGGCCATAACTGCGGAAATCCGCAAGGCAGGGTGGCATTTGGACGGCATTAGGAAACCAAGCGAAGTCGGGTGTAGCGTCCACGCAGTTTTTCCAAATCACCCTTATCGATCACGGACCAAAGCCGAAGATCGCCCTTGCGGTAATAGTCATGCACCTCGGAAACCACCCGAGCACCCAGAGCCTGATGAACGCTGCGGGCATCCTGATTATCGGGCTCTACCAGGAAGCGACATTCGTCCATGTCCTCTTCCAGGAGTTTCTTCACCATGGCCCGCAGCAGCAAATAATTGACGCGGGTCTTTTGGTACTCAGGCAAGACCGCCAGGGTGGCGCAGTAATTCACTTTGCCGTTGGGGAAATTCAACACATAGCCAACGGCCCGGTCGCCCTCTAAGGCCACGAAGCACCAGTCGGCGTAGAGCTCCGTGCAGAGGCGCAGGTAGTGTGGGCAGAGCTCTCCGGTCAGATCGTCTTTCCAAAGGGCAGCCTCGAGGCCCTGCAGTGCCTGAAAATCAGAAGAGACCAAGGGTCGCACGATGAAGCGACTGGTATCGGTGGTGTTCGCAAGCTGGATTGGGGCCATGGGGCACCTCCTACATCCGCAA
>JAUYES010000690.1 GCA_030691225.1 Holophaga sp.
GAAACGGTCGTTCCCTGGCCAAGTGCTGAATCTAATTTCAGTTCTCCACCAGCCATGCGGGCCCGTTCGGACATGATCATGAGTCCAAAACTGGTGTGGCGGTTGGAACCTTGGGTGAGTGCTTCCACATTGAAGCCGCACCCGTCATCCAAAATGCGCAGCAATACGTTATCCCCAGCCCTCCTCAGCACGACCGTGAGGCTCTTTGCCTCCGAATGTTTCACTAGGTTGTTGAGGCTTTCCTGCGCGATGCGATAGAGATTGATCTCGGCATCGGTGTTGAGTAGGCGATCCACGGAATCGATATCGGTGTGGCAAGCGATATCAGTGCTTTGGGCCAATCGACGAACCATGGATTCCACGCTTTTACTGAGCCCCAGTTCATCGATCTGATGAGGTCGCAGATTATGCGAGATATCGCGAACATCTTGCAGTGATTCCGTCACCAGTGCGATGGCATCATTCAGCGCAGCGGTAGGATCTTCTAGTCGCTGAATAGCCCGCAAGCCCAGTAGCAGACTGTTCTTCACCAACAATAAATTCTGGCCAATGTGATCGTGCAACTCACCGGAAATCCGCTTCCGCTCCAGTTCTTGGGAATCGATGAGCTGACGCGCAAACTTCTGGTGAACCAGGCTTTCACGAATCGCCTCCTCCATTTTTTTATGGGAAGTGATATCACGACTCACACCGATGACACCCGCGACTTTTCCTTCCTGATCACGCAAGGGAACCGTTGTCGTAAGGTGCCAGCCCCAGGAATCCGAGAGCGGGTAGTAGTTGGGTTCTTCTCGGCTGATGAGCGATTGTCCCGTCACCATGACGCGCTGCTCATCCTCGAAATACTGCTGGGCGAGTTCTTTGGGGAAAAAATCAAAATCAGTTTTGCCCTTGACCTGATCCGGTTCAACCCCGAGGTTCTGAGCCACCGCTAGATTGTTCACAAGGAAGCGGCTTTCGCGATCCTTGACGTAGATGTAATCCGGCACGTTATCGATGACCGCTCGCAGCAGCCTGCGTTCGACACTGAGCTCTTCTTCGCGGTGTTTACGCTCGGCGATTTCCAGGGCTAGCGCCTGATTACGCTGATCCAGCAACCGTTCAAGATCGACCGGCGGATCCGGCGCGGGATTCATCGATTCGGACATACCTGCTCCTGGCGGTGTGGGGATCCCATTCTGCCAGTTCGATCAGCGGGGTTCCAGGTTGTCCAGATTCCGGAAGGCCGCCCATTCCGGCTCGTTATCGAAAATCCATCGGTAGTAATCCTGTCCATGCAACGCCGCAGAGGCCTCTTCGTCCACCACGACCTGACAGCGGGGATGCAATTGAAGCGCCGAGGCAGTGACCATGGCCGTGATTGGTCCTTCCACCGCCTTGGCCAGGATGGAGGCCTTCGATTCTCCCGTCGCCAGCAGTAGGCAGCGACGGCAATCAAGGATGGTACCAACCCCCATCGTGATGGCGCGGCGTGGCACACGCGTGACGTCCCCGCCAAACATTTCAGCGTTCTGGGCGAGGGTGGCCGGCGTCAGCGCCTTTTCCCGGGTTCTGGAACGCAGCGCGGAGAGCGGCTCATTGAAACCGATATGACCATCGCCACCAATGCCCAAGAGTTGAAGGTCGATGCCGCCAAGCTGCCTGATTTTCTCTTCGTACTGCTGGCATTCAACCCCTAGATCCACCGCATCACCCTTCGGCAGGTGCGTCTGCTCGCTGCGAATATTCACCTTACTGAAAAGATGTTCATCCATGTACTGCCGATAACTACCGGGGTCCGTGGAA
>JAUYES010000691.1 GCA_030691225.1 Holophaga sp.
TTCCACGCTTCCATGCCGGGACCCTCAGGGGTGTCAGCGATCGTCCCCGGCCCGTGGAGTCGCCCGTCTTTCGGATGCAGGGAAACCCCATGTGCTCTATAATCGCCGAAAGGGTCGATTGTCTTCAGTTCCGGGGTCTTCGAAGAAGCCAGTTGTTCCTGCAGAAATTGTTGCTGTTGGATCAACTGGTTCTTCAAGTTTTGTTGTTGGGCGAGTAGTTGTGTCTGCATTTGGTTCATCCCGTTTTGTTGCTGATACCGTTGTTGCATAGCCCACTGTGCCTGTGCCTGTTTCCATAGTTTCTCGGCCTGATTGACATACTGCATGGCCCCCGGCACGCCCTGAGCTTGTCGACGCATCTGTCGTAATGAATCGTTCACCTGTTTTGTCTGGGCTGCCCACTCGGCTTCTCCTGCCGCATGGACAAAGCCCGCAAATACTAATAGGAGTATGATGGCAGTTGCAATGGCCCTATTACGCGCCCGTGTTTGGGCGGATTGCGCGAATATTGCGTTGAGCACGTTCTTCAAGATATTGAAGTTCATAATACCTCGCTATGATTGCATCTAATTTCTCTGAGGGTTGAAAGCCTGCGAGACAGGTCTCGATGTGCCGCAAGGCCTGGGAAAATTGTTTTTGTGTGGCGTAAACCGAGGAAAGATGCAGATGGATTTCTGGTGACAGCGGGGCGTATCGCAGAGCCCATCGGTATTCGCTAATGGCCTCTCGAATTTCACCGGGGCGGGCGGCATTTTTCAGTATCGCTTGTGCGCGGAGAAAGTGCTTTTGTGCTTCTTTCGGCATGCGTAGCGGCTCCGGAAGTTTGGCCACATAGCCCATTCCTTCACGAGCCAGCGCCATCCATGAGGTTCCCATCGGCATATTGCTCAATTCCACACTCAATCGCTGGACGGTAGCGGTTATATTGTCGCGGGATGCCACCACCTTACTTCGCTCAGATTTGACGCGTTCTGCGTTTCCGTTCATCAGTTGCTCCTGCAATCGCAGGGCGGGACCAAAGCCGGGTTGAAGCTCAAGGCATCGGCTGATGCATTCTGCCGCCCGGGGTAGGTTCCCCTCCACAAACCAAACGGATCCAAGACGGTACCAATCGGCTGCGGCCGTATCCGGGTCTGATTGCCCATTTTCCACTCGATTAATCCAATCCTTTTCTTCGTCCACATGACCGCATAGGGCATGAGCCGCCGCTATAAATCCTGGTGTTTTCTTTGTCTCTGCCGAAGGATGCAGCGTCCCTAGTATTTTTATGGCTTCGTCCACGCGCCCGAGGTGCAGTTCGCTCATGCCCATAAAGTAGGTCGTGAACTCGTCATTGGATGGTGCGGATTTTGTTGCAGAGATGGATTTCTTCATGGCGTCACGTGCTTCTTCTATTCGTCCAGCCGAAAACAACGCGATCGCCCATTCGCGTTGAACCGCTCCATCTTCGGGAACCGTGCTGACCCATGTCTGCAGGGGATTAAGCGCCTCTTTGTAAAACCCCGCAGTGCTCAATAGTTTTCCGAACGCACGTTCGGTGTTGGCATTTGTGGATCGGCCTACTTCACGATCCCACGTTTTGCGGGCAGCCGCGAGAGCGTTGCGCGTTTCGGAGTCCAACCCAAGGCGGAGGTAAACTGCCGCGATTTCAATCCATGTCGCTGGTTGCCGCGTTTTAGGCGCCAACTCCAGATAGCGCACATAGAGTGGCAGAGCACTTCCTACATCGTTCCGCTGAAGGAGCTTGGCTTGCGTGAACAGCAGATCCACGCGTGAGGCATCCATCGCATAGGCTTGACGGAATGCTTCAATGGCGGTGTCATCTTCCCGCAAAGCCATGCGAGTTAGCCCCAGATTTGTATGAAGCGCCGCCAACTCACGTGTACGCAGCACCTGTGATGATTCATTCTCCATCATCATACCCGGCAGGAGCGGTTCGCCGCCGGATGATGACATCATCCCCGAATTCACCATGGTTTGTCCCATCTGCGACATTATCTGGGTATTTATGTTCGCACCGGGCATCATCGGTATGAGGCCAAACAGCCCTGAAAGTAGTTGTTGGTCTTGCATTTCTTTTTGTGCCCTCTGCTGCTGAGCCTGAGCTTCCTTAGCGGCCTCCTGCTGAGCCTCAAAAGCGCGTTGGCGCGCCTCCTTGGCCTGTTGCTCTGATTCTGCGGCCATCGAGATGGGGAACACAGCAATGGCTTGTTCAAATGCCCCTGCAGCCGATTCATAGCGCCGTGCATTAAATAGGGCGATTCCCAGGGCATTGAAAGCTCGCCAATTCATAGGCTGCGCCGCAACCTGCGCCTGAGCAGCCGCGACAGCGTCAACCGGTTCGGATTGAGGCTCTGCTGCACATACGCTTACGAGAAAAACCCCCGCCACACACAGTAACATCATAGATTTTATGGCGTGCATAGTCATGTCTCCTTTACTTCGTTCTGACAGAAAAACCCCTTTTTTTACCCTTTATGACTCCTTAAGAATTTCACTCTCATGATCTTACCAT
>JAUYES010000692.1 GCA_030691225.1 Holophaga sp.
CCACCTGGACGGGACCGGGCCGCCCTAGCGGCAAGGATGAACCCTTTGGCACTCGCGCAGGTCAGCTCATCGAGACTTCAGGTTATGTGCTGTGGAACCTCGCTGGCGGCTTGGACTGGAGCTGGGGAAAGGCGCGCTGCAGCTCGAATCTGTCGGTGTCAAACCTGTTCGATAAGCGCTATGTGGATTTCCTGGACACCTACAAACAGCTATTTCCCGCCCAGGGCCGTACCATTCGGATCACGCTGACCACCTCCTTCTAAACAGAAACGGAATCTCGCCATGCCGATTGGATCCATCATCCTCGCCAGTTTTGTTGTGGGCCCCGGGAGCGTCTTCCTGGCCAGCCTAGTGCTGCGCCTGCCGGAGGACACCCTAAAACGGCTGACTCCGAGGGTGCTCAGCTTCGCGGTGGGTGCCCTGTTGGCCATGGCCCTGCTGCGGATGCTGCCCCACGCCCTGGCGCACGGGGCAACCATGCCGGTGCTGCAGACGGCCCTCGTGGCGATCCTACTGCTGTTCCTAGCAGAACGGTTCCGGGTCCTGCGGCACTGTCACGAATTCCACTGCCAGGAGCATGCGGATCTGCCGTTGCGGATCTTCCTGGGCAATGCCTCCCACGCCCTGGTGGACGGCATCGCCCTGGCCCTGGCCTTCCAGGCCGGGAGCATGGCGGGTTGGGTATTCACCCTGGCCCTTGTGGCCCACGAAGTACCCAAGTCCATCGTGAGCCTCATGCTGCTGAAGGAAGGGCGCAATAACGCCGTGGCCCTGCTCTGGAATCTCATCCCCAGCTTCTTCACCCAAGTGGGCGCCCTGGCCGCGGGCATCAGCATTGCCTTTGTGAAGCCAATCACACCCTATGCACTGGGGGCGGGCGCAGCCTTCTTCCTTTACCTCGCTCTCGCCGATCTGGTGCCCAGGCACCGCAGGGCCACCGAGAAATCCGAAGCCGTCTGGCAAGCGGTCCTGGTGGTAGCTGGCGCTGTCCTCATCTGGCTCTTGCCAGCCCACTAAACCTGCCCTCTTTTATGAGCATTAGCGCAAAATGAATACCGGCAGGAGAATTGAATATGCAAACCACCGACACCCTCTCATTGCGCCTTCCTGATGGATCCATCCGTCAGCTTCCCGAGGGTGCCACCGGGGCCGATCTGGCCCGAAGCATCGGTCCTCGGCTACTCGAGGCGGCCCTGGCCATCCGAGTGGACGGCACCCTGCAGGATCTTTCCCGGCCCCTGAAGGAAGGCGCCCAGGTGGCCATCATCACGTCAAAGGACGCCGAAGCAGTCGACATCCTGCGCCATTCCACCGCCCACCTCCTGGCCCAGGCGGTAAAGCAGCTTTTCCCCCAGGCCAAGGTGGGCATCGGCCCCGTGATCGAGGACGGTTTCTACTATGACTTTCAGGTCGAACCTTTTTTCACGCCCGAAGACCTAGCAACCATCGAAACGGAGATGAAGCGCCTAGCTGAAGCCGATCTGCCTTTGGTTCGGGAGCAACTGGCCCGAGCGTGCTTAATTCAGCGATTCAAGACGCTTGATGAACCCCTGAAAGTGGAATTGGTTTCGGCTATCCCCGAAGGTGAATGCCTGTCTGGTTATCGCCAGGGTGATTTCTTCGACCTATGTCGAGGTCCGCACGTGCCCAGCACCGGCAAACTCAAGGCATTCAAGCTGCTCCACACGGCGGCGGCCTATTGGAAAGGCGACGAAAAGAACGTTCAGCTCTGCCGCATTTATGGCACGGCATTCGGCACCCAAAAGGAACTGGACGAACACCTTGCCCGTCTGGAGGAAGCTCGGGCCCGGGATCACCGCAAGCTCGGCAAGGAACTGGGGCTCTTTTCCTTTCATCCCGAGGCCCCGGCTTCGCCCTTCTTCCACGCCAAGGGCGCCGTGATCTACAACGAGCTGCTGGCCTATCTGCGCAGCCTTTACCGTCGCCGGGGCTACCAGGAGGTCATCACGCCTCAGGCCCTGGATGTAGCCATGTGGAAGACCTCGGGTCACTACGAAAAGTACAAAGACAACATGTATTTCACCGAGGTGGATGAGCGGGAGTATGCCCTCAAACCCATGAACTGCCCCACCCACTGCCTGATCTACAACACGGCCCGGCCCAGCTACCGCGAGCTGCCCATCCGCTACGCAGACTTTGGGCGCATCCACCGCTATGAGCGCAGCGGCGTGACCCAGGGTCTCACCCGAGTGCGCACCTTCTGCCAGGATGATGGCCACATCGTCTGCACACCGGAACAGATGAAACCCGAGATGGCGGCCTTCTTTGCCTTCCTGCGGGAGGTCTATGCCACCTTCGGTTTCACCGAAGTGCGAGTGGCCCTCTCCACGCGCCCCGAGCAACGCCTAGGCTCCGACGCGGTCTGGGACGAAGCCGAGAATGCCCTGGCCGAAGCCTTGCAGGAAGCGGGCATGGCCTACCACATCAATCCCGGCGAGGGCGCCTTCTACGGCCCCAAGATCGAGTTTCAGGTGCTGGATGCCCTGCGCCGCCCCTGGCAGTTGGGCACCCTGCAGGTGGACTACTCCATGCCCGCCCGCTTCGGCATGAAATACGTGAAGGCCGATGGCACCGAAGGCACGCCCGTGATGCTCCACCGGGCCATTCTCGGCAGTCTGGAGCGCTTCATGGGCATTCTCATCGAACACTGCGCCGGAGCCTTTCCCGTGTGGCTCGCCCCCGTGCAGGTCGCCGTGCTGCCCATTACCGATCGCGCCAATGCCTATGCCCAGAGCATCCAGGAGAAGGCCCTGGACCTGGATATCCGGGTGGAGCTGGATCTCCGCAACGAAAAGGTCAACGCCAAGATCCGGGACGCCCAGCTCCAACAGATCCCCTACATGCTCGTGCTCGGTGACCGAGAAATGGCCGAAGGCACCGTGTCCCTACGCCACCGCCGGGACGGCAACCTGGGCGTTCAGCCCCTGGACGCCTTCCTCACCCGAATCACCGAGGAAATCCGCAGCCGAAAGGCGTAGGATGCCCATCCACCCCAACTTAAGGAGGAATACCATGCGCACCGCCCTGATCGCCCTCTTCGCCTGCGGCCTGCTCTTAGCCCAGACGCCCGCGCCAACGGCCCCTAAGGCCCCAGCCACGAGCCTTTTCATCAACCTCACCACCGATGAACCCCATCGCGCCAACATGGGCATTGGCTTTGGCGGCAACCAGCTCAAGCGCGGCCATGGCCTCACTATTTTTCTCAATGACCGGGCCGTGGTGCTGGGCAGCACCAAACACACCGCCCGCTTTCCGGAGCAGCAGAAGCAGCTTGCCGAATTACTCAAACAGGGCGCCACGGTTTACTGCTGCCCCATGTGCATGAAGCACTACAAGGTGGATGCCGCTGAGCTGTTGCCAGGTATCCGCGTGAGCAACCCCGAGCTCACCGGCGCAGCCATCTTCCAGGATGGCGCCCGCACGCTGAGTTGGTAAGGACCGAGAAACCCAACGTGAAGATTCGGGACTGGTTCTTCAGCACGAAGCCCTGCCCGAAGGATTGATTCCCTCTTTGGAGCCATACCCATGAAGATCGGCATCCTGCTGGAAACCAACGAACCCGAAAAGGCCTGGAACGGCGTCCGCTTCGCCAACACGGCCCT
>JAUYES010000696.1 GCA_030691225.1 Holophaga sp.
GGCAAAAATGGGCAACAGTACGTTTTTTAGGATCTGAAAGGGGTGCCCATCTCGAAACCAAAGGGTTTCATTCGTGGTCATGGCATCCACAATTTTGTCGCGCAAGGTGGTGCCCGTTTCGCTGGAAGCCAATCGATAGAAAGCCGCGTAATCGGCACAGCCGGTTTCCGCCAACAGCCCTGCCAGCCGCGTTTCAATCAGATAGGCCTTTTCTTCGCCCAGCAAAATTCCGCAATTCTTCTCGATGTAGTTGCGCATGAGCTTGAATTCAACGGGCTGGATGGTTTCAGTCGCCATATCACCGCCCCCGCGCTGCCAATTGGTTCACCCGATAGGCCAGCGCCGCCAAGGGAACCCGTTCATCGGAAAGCCCGGCCTCGTCCACCGCCAAGGGCATGCCATAGACCACACAGCTATCGGCGCTTTGGGAAAGGCAGTGACAGCTGCCACGTTTCATGGCGCGCACCCCTTCTCGACCATCATTGCCCATGCCCGTCATGATCACCGACAGGATGCCGCCGCCATACTGGGCCGCCATAGAGCGAAACAGCACATCCACCGAGGGACGGCAACTGTTCTCGGGCGGGTTCTCATTCAGACCAATGATCAATGCCTCGGGGTCCGGACCATTGGCAGGGCGCCGCCGCACCACCATGTGGCGCCCACCCGGTGCGATATACACCCGACCAGGGCGGATGGTTTCGCCTTCGGTGGCTTCGCAGACCTGAAGGGCTGAGCGCTTAGCCAAATGCTCGGCCAGGGAAGCCGTAAAACCCGGCGGCATGTGCTGCACCAGCAAAATGGGCAAGGGGAAATTGGCTGGAAGAGCCGGAATGAAATCCCCCAGCGCATTGGGGCCACCCGTGGAAACGCCCACGCCAAGCACCTCGAAGCGGGCAGGCATGGGGGCCGCGTGGTGGGTCGTTACGATCCGAGGCGCTGGCTGGGGGGGCGCCGCAGGTTTCGGCGCGACCACCGGTATGGCCGAAGGCTCAGCGCGCAGGTTATGGCGCATTCGCACATGGCGCAGCAAGGGCTTTAGTGTGTCCTTTAGCTCCTGCCGGCTGGCATCGGGATCGTTGCCTTCAGGCTTGCGGATGAAATCAATGGCCCCCTGCTCCAGGGCTCGAATGGTAGCTTCTGCGGCCCGGGCATTTTGGCCACTGATCATCACCACAGAGGTTTCCGGGTAGAGCCTACGGATATGCCCGAGGGTCTCCAGCCCATCCATTTCAGGCATTTCCAAATCCAGCAAAACCAAATCCACCGGCCCTTGCTCCAGGCGTGCCAGGGCCAAGCGTCCTTGGGGGGCCGTGGCAACAACCTCGGCATCGCCCATGCCCTCGATGACATCCGAAAGGATGCGTCGGTAGGTCACGGTGTCATCCACCACCATGACGCGAAGGGGATCGAGATTCATCGAGGATTCCTTAAGGCAGACGTATTCATGGAGATAAATCGGCCTAAGGAGTCCGTGGCTTGAATATCAGTAAATCCTCAATCAGCAGGATTCTTGAGGTGAGCCGTGGGAAAGAATACTTCTTTGCAATCCGGGCAGATTCCGTGCGTGAACTCGGCTTGGGAGTGCTCTCGGATGTAGCATTCGATTTGGGTCCAATAGCCATCATCGTCACGGATTTTTTTGCAGTGGGCACAAATTGGCAACAGCCCCGACAGGGTTCGTACCTGGAGCAAAGCCGCCTGAAGGCTCTCGATGAGTTCCTCCCGCTCCAATTCAACATGCTTGCGATCGGTGATGTTTTTGGAGATACAGACCACCGAGGAAACGCCCCCGCCTTCCTCCAGAATGGGTTTCACCGACGTGAGATAGAACGAATCACCCGTGGGAGTGGGGACCCGAACCTCGAAAACGACTGCCTGCCTCGTGGCAAAAGCCTTCCGAACAGCGATCA
>JAUYES010000705.1 GCA_030691225.1 Holophaga sp.
ATCCAATGGGGATCCTTAATCCACTTGTTCTGGTCCCAAATCTGAGGCCAAGCATAGGGATTATCCAAAAATCGCTGTCCCAAATCCCATAGCGTGTCGCCCTTCACGACAATGTATAGCTGGCTGCCATTGGGAACAGTCACTTCCTTTGGGTAGTCCCAACGGGAGCGATGCTCAGCAACCTTGATAGCGGCAGCGGACTGAGCTTCCTGCGCAACCGGCGCGTTCGGAGAAGCGGGTTTTGGTTCCTGAGCCACTAGGCCTAGTGCGAGGCAAGACATCGCAGAAATCGCAAACAGCCAATGCCGCTGATGCATCATGTTCCCCCTTGGTAGCTGGCCGAATTATAGTCCAACAGTTCGGACCGTGTATGAAAAAGCTTTGAAGTTTCCTGATATGTCGTACCTAGGATAAACCAAAATCAAGTTTTCGTTGGCTGACCTTAAAAAATACCTTAGTGACCAGAAGGCCCGAAATAAAGAATCCAAGCCTGGGGACCTCCCATTGGAATGGGGGCTTGGGCAAATCGCACTATGACATGCGCTTCTGGGCTTGAGAGAAACTCCTGGAATGCAATCCCAAGCTCTTCGGAAGTCCCGAATATTACGTGAAAGGTGCGCCACCCAAGGAATACGCCATCCTGAAGCCGCTCCTTGAAACGCTCGAGTGCATCCACGGTAGAGTGCCCTCGCAAATCAAGGAAGCCATCCACCTCAATTGCCATTCCTGCAGCCAGTTGAATCCGCTCAGGTAGCGCCCTGGAAGGCAATGCAGGGGGACAAGAATCCAAAATCACCGGCGGGGGAACGGACTCCGGAACTGCAACCAGAGGGATGACCTCCGGTTCCGCCCTTTTGACCTCTGGCTCGGAAGCTGGAATTTTACCAGTCAAAGGCTTAAGTCCCTTCAAACCGCCCATCATTGCTTGAAAATCATCCCCGGAATCAGTCCCCTGGGACGTTAATAATTCAATCGAGGAGCCCCCTTCTGCTACCGATACCAATTTGCAACTGGATTGGGTTTTCGGAACAGATTTCTGCCCCATGGCATTGAGAAATAAATCGTCCTGTTCTTCAATGCTCAAGTTCGAAGTAATCGGCGGTTTGGGTATAGGCTTCGGAACAGCAGCCTTAGGATTAGACTCGCCCTCATCTTTGAACTGTTGTTTTAACTTCGCCAAATCTTGTTTCCAGACCATGATCCACCTCTGCTGCCTTTAGGTTATCCATCCATGTTGCGCTTGTGCCACACCTGAAGCATTTCGCACCATCTTCTGGCGTTCGAACGACTAACCCACGGCCAATTCTAAACGTTTCCAACCATGGCACGGCCTTCGCTTAAAGGCTTTTGGAGGTTCCAATGAAATGCAT
>JAUYES010000706.1 GCA_030691225.1 Holophaga sp.
GTGATGACCGACGTGGCCTTGGTAGAGGGCGCTGGTGGGGGGAAGTTGGGGGTTGGTTTTGCTGATTTCGGGAACGATTGACGTTGGGCTAAGTGTGTCGGCCGTCCTCTCGCCATCTGCTTCGCAGATAACGAGATCTTCCGCTCTCGGGCGGCGTTTCAGCACTGGGCACCAAGAGCACGCGCTACTCGCATTCCGGACCACAGGCCGTCCACTCGCCATTCGCTGCGCGGATAACGAGATCTTCCGCTTTGAATCCTTGGTTTCAGCATGGAGCACCAAGAGCACGCGCTACTCGCATTCCGGACCATAGGCCGTCCACTCGCCATCCGCTGCGCGGATAACGAGATCTTCCGCTTTGAATCCTTGGTTTCAGCATGGAGCACCAAGAGCACGCGCTACTCGCATTCCGGACCATAGGCCGTCCTCATGAAAACCGTAGCGCCAGTAAGCGCCGCAGAAGTGGACGTGATTCTGACCGCTAATTTCGGACCAGCGGGATTGGGCGGATAGGGCTTCCAGGGTGAAGCGGGGGTGGTCGTAGGTCAGTTTGCGATGCACTGCGGACTCTCTTACGTGACCTTCGGGGTTGAGGGTTACGAAGAAATCCTTACTGGTTGGAAGTGGTTGAAGGCGATTCATGTGATAGCTAAGCAGGAGATGATCAGGGGAATCCGGGAGCTCTTGATAATTCCACGAGGACCAGGCACGGCGATGTTTGGGCAGAATTGATTGGTCTTCGTGCAGCCAAGTGGCGTTCCGATTCGTGCTAAAGGCGCCTAGCACTTAGCGCTCCAAGGGCGTGGCGTCCCTCAGCACTTCAAGCACCTGAGGGCCCCTGCACGCAAAAATGATTTGGTCGAAAAATTGGGATTCTTCGCCCTGCACTTGGACACGTGCACCCCGGCTCTCGCGATGAACTCGAACCTCAACACCTGTGCGGATGCGTTCGTGAAAACCACGGGAAATGGGCTCGAGGTACCCTGACGTTCCGCCTGGAATGGTGCGCCAGGGGCGTTGGGTAGTGACGCCTAACATGCCGTGGTTCTGAAAAAACCGAAGCAGGGTCAGGGCTGGAAAGTGTTCCATTTCGACCAAGGTCATGCTCCACACCGCCCCGGCCATGGGCAAGAGGTAGGCGTGGCGGAAGTCTATGGAAAAGTGATGCTGATCGAGGAAATCGGCGATGGTCATTTCTGGAACTGGGTTTTCCAAAAACGTCAGGCCTAGGGCATTAAATCTCAGAACTTCTTTCCAGAACAGCCAATACCGAGGGCGCAAAAAATTGCCACGATCCGCAAAGATGCCGTTGAGCCCCCGGCTGCACCATAGGAATTCGGATCCCTGATAGGCGAAGGACATGTCGCTGGGGCAGGTCGGTACGTTTAGTCGATCGAGAAGAGCCACGAGATTGGGATAGTTCTCGCGGTTATGAACTATGAAGCCCGTGTCGATGGGCGTTCGACCTTCCGGGGTATCCACGGTCACGGTGTGGGTGTGGCCGCCAATGCGGTTGTCCTTCTCGAACACCCACACTTCATGCTCGGGGCTCAAAAAATACGCAGCACCAAGGCCGGAAATGCCAGAACCGATGATGGCAATTTTCATCGAACGACCTCACTACGAAGTTCCTTGGGCCAGGGCCGTATGTCTCGAACGATGTGGAGCGTTCGTAGCCCTAACAAAATCAGCCAGGTGATATCCAGTTCCCACCATCGGTAGCCTTGGCGGCAAGCTGAAGCGCAGTAGTGATGGTTGTTGTGCCATCCCTCGCCAAGGGTAATCAACGCAAGAAAGGGATTGTTCCGACTCTGATCCCGGGTCTCGAAGCGTCGACTTCCCCAAAGGTGAGCCACAGAGTTGATGCTGAAGGTCGCATGAAAGAGCAACACCGTGCTCAGGGCCAAACCCCAAGCCAGGGCGGCTAGACCGCCGATTCCAGTGAACAATCCGAATGCAAAAATGGCGATTCCAAAAATCCAAGGGCAGATCCAGTGGTAGCGATCCAGGAAAACCAGTTCCGGGAATTTCTCGAAATCAGAAATGGTCTTGGGGTCGTAGGAGTCGTAAACATCGGAAAGAACCCAGCCCATATGCGACCACCCAAAACTCTGAACGACGGGGCTATGAATATCCGCGGAAGTATCGGAATGGCGATGATGATGCCGGTGATTCGCAGCCCACCAAAGTACGCCTTTTTGAGCCGAGGTCTGGGCCAGAAAGGCCAGGAGGAATTGAGAAATTCGTCCCATTCGAAAGGATCGATGACTGAAATAGCGATGGTACCCGGCCGTTATTGCAAACATGCGAATCACATAGGTCACCAAAAGTAAAACAACCAGGGACCAGGAAAAGGGCACCCAAAAAACACCCAAGGCTGCGATATGCAAAAGCAGGAAGGACACGGAACTAACCGTTGGCTTGAACGAGAATTCCATCGAGAACCTTGGGAGGAGTGACACTGAGTATGCTCTTACGAAAACGCAACCGTCGAGGGCCTTTTGAATTCGATCGGACCCTTTCAGGGTTGAAAGAAACGGCGCCATCCCGTGAATCGAACGCCGCCATCGACACTGGAGAGCAGCCAGCAATCCTCATCGGCCAGGGCAACGGGTCGGTGGATCTTTTCGGCGGTGGATTCTTCGTAATCACCGGTCTCGAGAGTGCCAAATTCATCCTGCAAACCTCCGCAGAGAATCATGGATTGCTCGGTGCCCAGATGACCATGCTCGGGGAATCGGCAATCCTTGCGCAGGTGGAGCAGCAATAATTCTGAATCTGACTGCGGCGCAGGAAGACGTAAAAAACGAAACCCTCGACTAGCGGCACCTTGCCAGTTTAGAGAAGTGAGGTTTGGCAGCAGGTTCCAGACCGAGGACGGAAGGGGCAGAATCTCGTTTCCGCAACGGGGGGCGGTAGGGGAGGGAAGGGCGCGTACCCGAGTCAAAAGGGATGCAAAAAGACCCGAAGGCACCTGCTGAGAGGGGGCTCCTTGAAGGGGGTCTTCGAGGGTGGCGGCGACTTCGGGAACCCAGATACGACAGCCTTCACAAAACGCCAGATGTGCCTCTAGCACAAGGCGAAAGGAAGGATCCAGACGACCCAACGCGTAATCAACGAGGCGTTCAGTGGAAGGATGATGGGACGGCATCATGAGGGAACTCCCGCCTTGGGAAACGCGAGAAGGGTTCGAAGCGTGCCCAATCCGCTGCGCACTCGCGACTTCAATGTGCCGAGGGGAACGCCCAGCTGGCGAGCGGTTTCTTCGTAGGTAAGACCACCCATATAGGCAAGGCGAATGGGTGCTTGTTGTTCCACCGGGAGCATGGAAAGAGCCTTTTGAAGACTGAGGGTATCTTCCGCATTCGTTTGAGGTTGAAGGTCCTGAACCGGCCAACGCTCCAGGTCGGGGTCAATGTCTTCCTTCGTGCTTCGGTGAGCGCGGAGAATATCGAAGACTTTATGCCGAGTGATGGTGAAAATCCAAGCCTCGGCCGATCCAGCGCCGGTGCTGAAAAGCGCGGCCTTCTGCCAGAGGGTCAAAAAAACCTCCTGGACAGCATCTTCCGCAGGGAAAGACTGGCCACCCAAGGTCCGGACATAGGCCAAAACGCGACCACCGAATTTTTCAAAAAGGCTCTCCAGAGCCTCTTCTTCATGGCGCGCGATCGCTTGGAGCAGGTCACTATCGGTACGGTCATCCAGACGTTTCGCCGGTTGCGTGGTCTTGGAAGAATCCGCCATGAACAATGGACCCTGGGAGCTGAATGCTTACCAGAGCTTAGCATCCATGAAGGGCGGTGATAGTCCTTGCACGGAGAGGCAACCCTAGGCTGCACCCGCAGGGCTTTTCGATTGTTTTTGTAAAATAAAGCCAACCGCATAGCTCCCTCGCGATTCCTCGAATCGAGTTCAAAGAGCTAAACGGGCCAAATCTGCAAATGGATGACTTGCCGAAAAATATTTCCTGAAAGTCCGACTGTGGGGTTTTCTAGTAGAGCCTCGCGAGCAACACGGCCAGTTCGCCTTGCCGGGGTTTTTCGGTAGAGAGCAGAATTTTTTCCTGCTGGAGGATCGCGATGAGCTTGGTTGGAACCACGCTCTGATCGCCGACAATGGCCACGTGGCCTACTTTGACATCGATGACCTTCGCCCGGGGTTCCCCGTCCACCTGGACTTGGCGTTGTTCTTGTAGGGAAAAAATGTAATCCGACTTTTGGCAAGTGCCATCGGCGCGGGTTTCCAAACAGGTATTGCGCTCATCCGAGTTGATCTTGAGGTGACGGTTAACCTGGGGAATCAATCGCCCGGGTCGAGTAATGAAATCACCGTTGTAGGTGATGTCTCTCCATTTGGCTCCAGAGACCACGCGACAAATGGGCGCAACGAGCCCGAAACTGATGAGTCGGGCGACGGGAGAACCACAATGGTTAGCTGCGAAAATCCCGGAAAAAGGCGCAGAAATTGTGACTAGGCGAATCTGAAGGTGTGGATCGGTGACAGCATCGGGTCGCTCCATTACCAACGCCTTGCGGGCTAGCAACCCACCTTGGCTATGCCCAATGACGGTGATTTGTTTGTTTTGCATCTTCTCGCTCAGGGCCTGAATTGCGCGCGCCAATTGCCCCGAACTGGCCATCATCTCGTCTCGATCGTTGTAGCTGAAGCCGATGGCCTGCTGACCATGGAAGGCGAAAACCTCGGCTAACGCCTGAAACCGTCCCGCAGATCCATTGCATCCATGAACAAGGATTGTCACGGGCTGATTGGAATCAAGATGAAGGGTTCGATTGGGCTCGTCCGTGCAGGGGCCAAGGCCTGGGATTTCCAAAGCCAAATCGGCTTTGGGCAGGTATTCGGAATATCGAAATGTTTTGGGAGTGGTGGCCCAGCGCTGGTTGCTGCAATTCACGGCTGCCAAAAGCAGGAATCCCCCAGCGATCCAGCGGCGCATGGCACCCTCCAACGGCCTATTGCTCACGTTTTGGCTTCACGCGCTGCTGACTCTCCCGTGCAAGCGTGTCCAGGTGGCGCAGGAAAATCTTCTTGAAGGTGGAAACCGTGTGATTGCCAGGGACGGTGAATACACGTTCTGGGGGAAGGGTCGTGGCAAGAAGGGGTGGGCCACCAGCGGCAAGAATGTCGTTCTCGCCATGCCCCAGCCAGATGGGAGGCACTGTGGCGGGATCGTGGGTTTTGATCCAAGTCCAAAGCAGTCGCTGCCAGTCCTTGGGGTCATCGGAGGTTTGTTGCCAGGCCGCAACCCCACCCGCGCGGCGGATTTCGCGCTGAATGGCTCGCCAACCGAGAAAGGGGCTGGTCAGCAGAATGCCATCGATATCGTTGGGATGGCTGCGCACATAAAGGAGCGAACCCAGTCCACCCATGGAAAAACCTGCCAGCCAGATCTGCTCATAACCTTGCTGACGGGCTGGATCGATGATGTCTTCCTTGAATCGTTTTTCGAAGGTCCTCGACTTGTAATACCCGTAATGAACGTCCGGAGCGATGACATCGAATGGAAGGTTCCGGTTGCGGATCTCTTGGATGATGCCCTTCTTCTCGAAAACGGCATTGTCGGCGCCCAGGCCCCTGACCAACACCAACAGATTCCGTTGCCGCTTCGCGGTCTCGGTTGGGTAGCGAAGGGTTGGGATGGGCACCTTGGGTGGGGCGCAGCCAACCAACAGTTGGAGCATCAACAGGAAGGTGACTAGAAGCAGCCCACTATTGGCCAGGGGTTTGGTCATCACTGTGAGCTGCGCGCATCATTTTGGATAAAGATGCGCCAAGGCTTTAGGTCTTGGTAGGCCGTTGGATCCTGTGCGGCCACCCATGCGAGATCCGCCGCAGCACTCTGTTTATCTCCCTTGGCGGGCAGGTAATACTTGCCTCGCGCCCAGCGGGGCAGGAGCCAGCCCTTGCCTTTGATCATGGCCTTTTGCATGTTTTCTTCGGCCTTGGCCTTTGAGCCGCCGCGGCTCTTGGGCAGCACGTAGTAGCAGATCATCTTGGCGACCTCGACACCGCCGCCCCCAAATTCGGGCGCCACCACATCGATGCGATCAAGGAAGATAAGAGCCCTTGGCAGCCATTTGATATTGACGATCTTGGAGGGAAGCGACATCCCTTCCTTAAACTCATACTGCAAAGCCGTTACCCAAAAATACATGGCCTCCACCTCAGCAGCACTAAGGGTTTCGGCCGCCTCCCAAGGTTGCTTCCCTGCATCGACTTGGGTTTTAAATTTAGGGTTCGTGTACATCGCCAATTCCGCGTAGGTCATGGCCTTACGGAAGGCCTCCGATTTGGCAGAGGATGCCTTGGTAAAGGCTGCTCCCTTGAGGATGTAGAGGTTGGCTGCATTCGCCCGCGCCTGGTAATGCCCTGGATTATCTTTCAAGACGGCCTCATGCAGAGCGATGCTGCGGTCCACTGAGGCTTCATCGGCGGCAGTTGCAAAGGCCTCGCGAGCGGAGAGGAAAAGAGCATCCGTCTGTTCGGTGGGACGATTCGGCGCCGCCTGTGGCCAAGCCGGTTTCCGGGTCATCACGCAACCACTGGACATCGACAGGATGAGTAGAGAAAGGGCAACGGCGATCGGACGGCTCATGGTGACCTTCCCAAAAGAGGTTTCTCAAACCAAACACTAACTGGAGGACGCTTTGCCCTCACTGTAGCCGAAAATACGGGCGGGACTAGGCATTACCGCTGAGATCGGGCTTTATAAACTTCGCCAATGGGGTGTTGCCTTCCGTGGCGATAGACGACCGCGCCTACACCTTGGGTCAGTCCTCGATTTAGCCTCGCCACACCAGCAGCAGGCCCAGTCCTCCGAGTCCGAGCAGGCTGAGAAACACCAGAACGATTCGGCGACCGAAGGCCCAACCGCCCGCAAAGCTGCTCATGCCGGCCTTCACCAAGGTGTTGGAAGCTACGCCTAGGAGGATAGTGGTGACCGCCACGGGCGCGCCGATGGCGCCCGTCTGGGCCAGCCGAGTCATGGATAGGGTGATCGCGTCCACGTCGGTGGTGCCCGCGAGGATGCCCGTCAAATAGGTGGCGCCAGTGCCAAAGTAGGTAGTAGCGCCCTTGGCGCCTAGCAATACCAGCGCGAAGAACGCGGCGAACTTGAAGGCGGTGGCCAACTCGAAGGGATTTGTGAAGGGGATCTCGCCGGCTTCGACGGATGACTTCTTTTGGGAATGCCGCCAGAGTAAGCCGCTGGCGATAAAGCCCCCGGCGGCCATGGCGCCGATGGGGATGGCGAGGGGACGCACTAGGGCGGGTGCCAGGATAGCCACGGTAACCAGCACCCGCAGGAACATCACTGAGGAGGCCAGTACGATAGCCATGGCGAAGGAATCCTGCAGACGGGGCTCGGCCTTGGCTCGACCGGAGAGGGACAGGGTCACGGCCGTGGAGGACACCAGACCGCCCAGCAATCCTGTGAGGCCGAGACCCTGGTGCGTGCCCAGCACCCGAATGGCCACGTAGCCCGTGAATCCAATGCCTGCGATAAGCACCACCATGAGCCCGATCTTGTACGGATTCAGCACATCCAAAGGGCCCATGGCTTGGTCGGGGAGTTGGGGCACCAGCACCAGGGCCACCAGAAGGAACTTGAGGGTGGCGAGGATGTCCTCCTTTGAGGCCTTGTGCACTAGGGCGTGCAGCCTGGGCTTGACGCTCAGGAGGAGCGTGACCACCACGGATACCGAAGACACCAGCATGATTTTTTGGCGCAAGGGAAGCTGCGCTGGGTCCGCGGCTGACAGGGCTCCGAGAAGGAACGTGAGTAGGAGGGCGACTTCGGAGGTGAGCCCCCGTGAGCCACTGGTCCGCAAATCATGGGCATAGGAAAGCGCGAGGAAGGTTAGGAAGCCCGCCATGATCACCAGCAGCACAGCCGGTCCGAGGGGTTTTGCCAGCAGCATGGCACACGCCCCCGACACCGCCACCAGGGGATGGGTGCGCGCCCCGCCTAGGATGTCTGACTGGCCTTCGGCGTCGATGCGGGCACTCTGTTCGCGTTCGAGGCCGATGAGTAAACCAGCGAAGAGGGCGAGCAGGAGAGACAAGAATGGTTCGGCCATGAATACTCCACGTCGGGCAAGCGTACAGACCCAATGCTAGCGCTTCTGTCGAGGTTGGAGCCATGGTCCGTTTTTGAGAGAAAGAACATCTGCATTTGGTTCGTCTGGCTACTTCTCGGAAAACAATTTCTTGATGGCCAATTTTTTCATTCTGGATTAGCCAGAGAGTCAATTGCAGCATTGGGGCATCCAATCATTTGCCGGCGAACTGGCAACAGTGGGGTGGGTGAATGCGCCTAGTTAAACTGCTTTCTGCGACCTTGCTCACAATGGGTCCTGCAGTCTCGGCCATTGAGAAGCCCAAGCACACGGTCATCCAAACCTTTGGGGATTTCGAGCTTCGCCAAGTCCCGTCCTATCTCGTAGCGGAGACTCGGGTGGAAGGCAACCAAGGGGAGGCTGGCAACGAAGGGTTCCGGCGCCTGGCGGGCTACATCTTCGGGAAAAACCAAGGCGGGAAGAAGATGGCCATGACCGCACCCGTAACCATGGAGGCCGGTACGAAGATCGCCATGACGGCGCCTGTTCAGCAGACCCAGGCCTCTGGCGCCTACGTTGTTCAGTTCATGATGCCTTCCAGCTGGACACTCCAGACTCTTCCTCGTCCCCTGGATGAGCGAGTGGTGCTGAAGGAAATGCCACCGCGACAGATGGCGGCACTAACGTATTCGGGGATTTGGTCCGAGGCGCGCTATCAAAGCCATTTGAACAACCTTCGCAAGGCCCTGAACCGGGAAGGCTTGAAGGCCCTGGGCGAACCCGTCTGGGCCCGCTATGACGCGCCCTGGACGCCGTGGTTCCTTCGCACTAACGAGATTCTGGTGGAGGTTGCTTCCATCGGAAGTCCGTCATCGCTGAGCCAGTAAGGCCAGTCAACCTATCGCCGACGGAGTCTCGCCGGTGGTCTTTTTATCCACCTTCTGGAGATCCTTTCTTATGCGTCCGTTGTTGATCAGTCTGCTCGTGCTTTCTCCTCTGACCGCCCAGATCGTGGTGGATATCGAAGCCACCGCTTGGCAAACGCGGCTCAACGAAGTGCGCAAACCCTCCCAGGGTGGTACTACCTTCTCCTTTCCAGAGATCCTGGGTTCAGGTCCGAGCTTGGCCCCGCGGATGAATGTGAGCTGGTCGTTGAATAAGCGCCACGGCCTGCGGGTGCTCCTGGCGCCCCTCGAAGTTTCTGGCACCGGGGTATTTCGTGAGCCGGTGGTTTACCAGGGGCGCACCTTTCAAGCGGGTGTGCCCACAGAGGGAGTGTATCGCTTCAATAGCTGGCGGTTTACCTGGCGTTACACACTGAGCGACAATGCCACCTGGCGCGTGCTCGCTGGCGCCACGGCAAAGATCCGAGATGCCAAGGTGCAACTTCGCCAAAATGGCCACACGGAAACCAACAGCAACGTGGGTTTTGTCCCCTTGGCCCACCTCTACGTAGAGCGGCGATTTCCCCAAAACATCTCCGTGGTTTTTGAGACCGATGCCTTATCGGCATCCCAGGGACGGGCGGTGGATGCGGCCCTGATGGTGCGATGGCAGGCTACGCGCCGGGTGCATGCCGATGTTGGCTATCGCTTGTTGGAGGGTGGTGCCGATAACAAGGAGCTCTATACCTGGGCCCGGTTGGATGGCTGGCGCGCAGGCATGGGGATTCGGTTCTGAACATTTCCAAAGATCAACGAACTGCACAAAAACGGGGCCAAATGGCCCCGTTTTTCTTTAGAGTGACTTCTTCTACCAGCGTTGTGGCACGCGTTCGAGTTTGCTTATGTCATAGCCCTGAGCGGCAACGAGATCGACCATGCGCTGATAGTCGCCCTCGGAAAGGGTTGGCGTGCGAGCCATGATCCAAACGTAATCACGGGCCTGGCGGCCAATGATGGTTTGACTGTAATCGTCGCTTAGGTACACGATTCGAAAATCACTCTTGAAGGGCCAGACAAATCTCATGCCCCAAACGGCTCCAGAAGAGTCTTTGATGAAACCGCGAGGCGTGTACCTTTTGGCCTTGCCATCAAAGGCTCCGGCTCGAAAGGTGAAGGTGGTTTCGATGCTTCCATCGGAATCTTGTCGATAGGATTCGACCGCGTTATGGGCACCTTTCTCAATAAAAGTGGGAATGTTGGCGATCACATACCAATCCCCCATGAATCGAGAAACATCTACCTTAGGTGCCAAAGTTAAGGGCGGTCGAAGCGCCTTGGTTTGGCAGCCCACCATCAATGCCGCACAGATGGAACCACCAACTGCGCACCACGTTTGAAATCGATTTTTCATGGCCACTCCGCTATTGCAATCGATAGGTAAGGCGCCTGCCTTTACCAACCTGGGATTCAAGGCCAACCCAATTACCATTCACGTCATACCACAGCGTGATGGGTTGATCCGGGCCCACGATGCGATAACGCTTGGCAGGAATAGCACTGCCTTGGACATTCAACACCGGTTCCGATCCTTGGAATTGAACTTCAACGGAATCCAAACGACCCGTCTGGGCATTGAGTAATTGCTTTGAGGCCAGGATGGA
>JAUYES010000477.1 GCA_030691225.1 Holophaga sp.
AATACGCCGAAGGCAATTTCCCCTGCGGCAATTGTGCGGAGGATTTCACCACCTTCGAGGCCCTGGAAGCCCACTGCCAGGCCAATCATGGCTATGACCTTCGTCGCCTGCTCAAGCTCAATGACATCGATGCCGCCAAGGGCGTGATCGGCCAAAAGGCTTACAAGGCGGGCCTCTTCCGCGAATGCAAGGCCATTGGCTGGTATGTGGAAACCTACAAGCGCGCCCAGCTATCCATCAACCTCACCAACTACAACGTCACCAGCACCGTGGATGTGCTGGAGGCCACCCGGCGCATGGCCGTGGAACGCGGTCTCGTGGTGACGGGCAGCGAAATCGTCGGCCTGGTGCCCTTCAAGCCACTCTTTGACGCGGGTCAGCACTATCTGCGCCTTCAGGGCAAATCGCCCTTCGTGCCCGTGGAAGATGTCCTGGAAAATGCCGCCTTCAGCATGGGCCTTTCGGATGTGGCGCCCTTTGAAATCGAGAAGAAGGTACTGGGCCTGCCCAAGCGCTATGACAACGGTCTCATGGCCATGAAGGTCACGGATTTCGTAACCGAAGTGAGCCGGGACACTCCGGCCCCCGGCGGCGGCAGCATCGCCGCGCTCGCAGGCGCGCTTGGCGCAAGCCTCGCCAGCATGGTGGCCAATCTCACCAAGGGCAAAACCGCCGATCACAGCACCAAACTCCAAGCCGCCGCCGAGCAGGCCCATCGCGTGAAAGCCGCGCTGGTGTTGGCTGTGGATGATGACACCAACGCCTTCAACGCCTACATGGATGCTCGGCGCTTACCCCAGACCACACCCGCCGAAAAAGCAGCGCGCGAAGCCGCCATGCTCGAAGGCCTTAAGATTGCCGTGAACGTGCCCTTCCAGACCGCCAAGCATAGCTTCGAGGCCATGCAGGCCGCCGCTGTCGTCATCACCGATGGCAATCCGGCTTCCATCACCGATGGCATGGTGGGCGTGCAGATGGGCTTCGCCGGTGTGCGCGGTGGCATCTGGAACGTGCTGATCAACCTCAAGGACATCAGCGATGCCGCCTACAACGAGGCCATGAAGACCCAGTGCGAAAAGCTTCTCGTCGATGCCATCGCCCTCATGGATCGCGCCATCAGCGAAGGCGATAAAAAGCTAGAGGCCATGCTGACGAAATAGCAATGGCCTCATAAACGCAAAGAGCCCGCACCAGCGGGCTCTTTGGCATTTAAGAGAGAATCAATCCAACCGCACCCCCATGGAGGTCAGCTCGGTTTTCGCCGTGAGGTCGCCGGATTTCGCGGCGCGACGCAACCAGGTGGTGCCTTCGCTCCAATCCGCAGGGCCTGCCACTCCGTAGCAGATGCAAAGCCCCAACATGCGCATGGCGACCGGATCACCGGCATCCGCCCGGATCTTGTAGGACTGCAGCGAGGCCGGAATCGCCTTCACGGGAGGGGCCTCATGGCTCTGAATGCGGAAGAACAGCCCCGCTCCCAGGATCGTGGCGGCACTAAGCGCAATTCCCCCGATCAGGAGGGGCCTTCGCGATCTCACCTTTGGTTGAACCGTTGCCTCGGGTTCAGCAATGGATTCAGCCAAGGGGGCCAGCTTCTGGCTCCAGCGGGGATTCCATTCGGCGGCGGTACCTTCATCCCAGTCATCGGGGTCCGGAGCAAGCACCGACTGGGGTTCAGGCTGCACCATGGCAATCACAGGAGTAGGTTCTTCTAGCTCCGGGAGAATCGCGGTTTGCGGAGTGGGGCTTAAGACCTCGGCCGGGAGTTCGGTGACCTGGAATTTTTCAGCTTCACAATAAAGCGTGGTGTCGGCATGACCGTCCTTGGAAACAGAACTGGTGGCGTCCGCTTCACATTCCTGGGACTCCAGCACGGCTTTCAGGATTGGGTTGGGTGTTGGAAGTTCTGCGGCCTCTGGCACTCCCGCAAGCGTGATATCGAAAATGCTAACTTTGGGTCGCTGTGGCATGGACAACTTGGCGGTCTTGATGGCCACCACGGGTTCCTCTGGGTTCGCAATACTCTCGGATCCTTCAGGCAAAACCGGCGCGATTTTCGGCTTGAAAATACGATTCAAGAAACCACCGAAAACCTTGGCCTCCCGGGGAGCATGGATATCCGTCAGGGTCGTATCAAACACACTGGCTCTGGCCCTGGGCAACGAATTTTCAACAACGGACTCTTCGTGCTGTTGCTCCACTTCGGTAGCCGGAACCCCAGCCAAGGTGATATCGAAGATGCTGGTCTTTGGGGATGGAATCGAGTGCTGGGACGTCTGACTCATGGCGGCTCTCAAATTAGGGCCCCGACCCAGGCCTTGGGGGGCTAGGGTTTCCGAGACTCGGTTGATTTGGGTTGAGAAATTCCATGAAGTATAGCCCCGACCAACCACTTTCTGCCTGCCCCATCAGGGATTTCGTCTTTTCTCTTTTATCCTGTTCATCCCCTTCATCCTGGCTGAAATAACCCTTCCGCCCTCTCGTAACGCCTGACATCGATTTTGGCTTTACCAAAGTTGATCAGAAGACAAAGCGGTTTCCCCGTGGCCCTGAGGTAGTTCAAACACTGAGCTGTATAGAAGTTGGAATGATCCTGGGTGGCCTTGAGTTCTACAATCACGGTTCCATCGATGACCAAATCCGCCACGAATTCCCCTACAAGAATTCCGTCGTAATGAACTTCGATACCTTGCTGCTGCGAAACGGAAAAACCGGCTTTCCGCACTTCATGGGCCAAAGCATTCTCGTACACCTTTTCGAGAAAGCCTGGGCCAAGGGTGTTCGCAACGGTGTAAGCACAGCCGATGATTCGTTCCGAAAGACTGTCATCCGGTCGCATTTTGATACTCCATGCCGAGTTAAAAGAGTAATTAGCCAGGATAAAGGGGATAAATGGGATAAAGGATTGTAGTGTTTTTTCTTTTATCCTGTTCATCCCCTTCATCCTGGCTAACAAAACATTTGAAGCACGATGAATAGGATCAAAGCCTGAATCCAGGCTGCAATTTCAACGGAGACTCCATGGGTTTCTGGCAAAAAACAAGGGGCCCGCTCATGCAGGCCCCTTCTCAAAAAGTAATGCTACTTACTTGGCAGGTGCGGTCTCAACGGGAGCCTTGGGTGCTTCGGGAACCACCGCGGGCGCGGGTGCCGGGATCTGCATATTGAGAGCCTTCAGAGCCTTCTCAATGGAGACGGTCAGGTATTCGCCGCGCAGGCGCATGGTTTCGCCTTCCATGATCTTGCCATCGGGCCCAACCAGGATGGGGCGGGGGATGGTGGTGAGGTTCACGGCCTGAACGATGGGATCCTTGCTGTCTTTGCCCAGGAAAACATGGGTCCAAGGCATGGCATGGGTGGCGTCGGCGCGGAAAGTGGCAATGTCTTCAACCTTGGCGTCGATGGAAAGGCTCAGGATCTCGAAACCGGCTTCCTTGTACTTGGCATAGGCCTGGTGAAGCCTGGGCATTTCCGCAACGCTGGGGCCATGCCCAGCGGCCCAGAAGTCCATGAGCACCAGCTTGCCCTTGAAGGTTTCCAGGCTCACATCCTTGCCATCCAGATCCTTGAAGGCAAAGGCCGGGAAGGCCACGCCCTTGACTAGGGCCTTGGCGGGGTCGAGCTGCTTGGCAGATTTGGCGGCGGCGGTGTCCTTGTATTCCGTAGTCAAGGCCAAGTAGAGCGCCTTCATCTTGTCCATGTCCCCCTCGCGGGTGGCAGCGGCAAGCTGGTAGAACACGGCCAGACCCTTCACTTCTACATCTGGGTTCTCCTTGGCCACGGCATCGCGGAACCCAGCATAGGCTTGGTTGCGACCGGCGGCAGCGTAGGAAGCGCCCATGATCTGCGGCGACATGGCCCAGTAAGGGCTCGTGGCGGGCAGCTTATCCAGGGCCAGCGCGGCGGTCTCGGGGCTGAGCTTGGCGCCCAGGCTATTCAGATTTAGGTAACCCATGGCCAGAATGCCCTGGGCATCGGCATCGGTTTCTGCCTGAAGTTCCTTGGCCAGGGCATCCAGATCGGCGGCCCAGTCGACCTTTTCCTTGGCCTTCAGGGCAGCTCGGCCCTTTTCTTCACGCGTCTTGAAGGCGGCGTAAAGCGCCTCGGCCTTGAGGAGCTTGGCATCGGCCGTGATGGGCTTCACTTCGCCCTTGGGTTTTTCGGGGCGGGGCATGAGGTCCAGGCCCTTCAAGCCGTCTTCGCCCAGCAGCACGGGAATTTGAAGGGGCAGGCAACCCTTGGCGCGAACATCCAATAAATACAAGCCAGGCTTGGGCACGGGCAGCTTGAAACCGGGCTTTTTCTTACTCGGTACACCCAGGCTCTCGACGCTCTTAAGGGCCAAGGAAACGGTGCGATTGGACATGGGAATCAACCCAACGGTGGCGGCTAAAGGCTTGCCTGCCTGGGTGTGGATCCAACCTTCCACGGCAGGACCCTGAACCACAGGTGCGGCTGGGGCAACGAGGGCGGCGGACACTAACAGCAAAGGAAGCATGGTGATCTCCGGGGATGGGAGCATCTAGGATACTCCATGCTTTTCTCCCATCAAGACAAGG
>JAUYES010000715.1 GCA_030691225.1 Holophaga sp.
AGGCACACTTACGGCATGCCTAACCGCCCAAAACCTTCCCCCGCTTCCTCCACCTCAACCGCCTGCGATCGGTCCCTCCCAGACCGAACTCCTGCCTCTACGGCCCTTTTCCTTTGAAAAAATGACGGGCGATGGGCTGAGCTTGCGATGGCGCGGGGAGCGAGTTCGGGAAGAAGGCGATACCTATTTTATTGAAAGTGGAGCGCTTCAGTCTGAAGACCTTTTGCTGCTGGCTGATCATATTTCCTACAACAAGCGCACCGGCATTCTCGAGGCCAATGGCAAGATCCGCCTAGAAGGGCCCGATCTTCGCCTTCGGTGCGAGCGCCTTCGGATGGATTGGAAACAGCGCATTGGTGATGCCTGGGCCCTGGAGTTGGAACTGCCACCCAGTTGGACATTACGCTCCAGCCACGTGGCTTTCACCACACTCAAGGAATGGAATTTTGAAGCCGTTGAACTGAGCCCCTGTCCCCAGGAGAAGCCCGGGTGGTCGGCGCGGGTTTCGCGAATGAAACTGCAACTCGAAGGCTTTGCCACCTTCCGCAATGCCCAGATTCGAGTGGGTGGTATTCCAGTTCTCTATCTTCCCTGGGCGGCCTATCCCGCCAAAGCCGAACGCAGCTCGGGGCTACTGCCTCCCCAACTTGGATATTCGAGTCATCTTGGCACCTCGGTGGGACTCTCCTATTTCCAGGTCCTGGGAAAAACCATGGATCTGACGTTTTCGCCTGAGTATTACAGCAAAGAAGGCACCTTCTGGGGTGGGGAATACCGTTGGAATCCAGAGCTCACCCACCATGGCAGCTTGCAGGGCCAATACATTCATCAGAAAAGTAACGGCGAACACCGCTATCGATATCGGCTGCAGGAGCTTTGGCAGCGCGAGGATGGTTGGCAGTTCACGGCCGATATCAACCAGTCTTCTGACACGCTCTTGGAATCGGACTACGGTCGAGCCTCGGGCGGGCTTGGCACGGCAGGTTCGGATAGCGCGATTTTTCTTGGGAAGAGTTTTTCCTGGGCCTCCTTCAATGTGTCGGCCGCCGAGCAGCAGACCTATTTCCTGCCGGAAGATAATGGCTTTTATCGACCCGAATTCCCCTCTTCCCTGCGCCGTCAATCCTTGCCCCAGATCCAGGCCAGGATCTATCCCATCCCTCTTGGAATCTTCTATCTCGATGGAGCGGCCAACCTCAGCCGTTTTGCCTATCGTCTCGATCTTGGCAAAGACCAAACGGGCGGACAGTACAAGTGGAATCGAGGCGATTTCTCCACTCGACTGCATGGCCGCCTGGGGCAATGGGGGCCCTTCCGGGCAGATTTTCAAATGGCGGCGCGGTTCACGCGGTACAGTTCCTCACTGAAGGCTTCTGTATTCGATGCCTCAGGAAGCCAAAGCGGTGACCCTCTGGATCTTAACTCCAATCCAGCCTTCGATCCCTTTCGGGTCAACGGTGATGCCGTCCAACGATTCCTTGGCTCCGGTCGTCTCCAACTTTCGGGCCCGCAGTTGGGCCGAACCTTCGAAAAGGTCAGCCTCCTCGGCTACGCCGGCGATGTAAAACATGTGTTGGAGCCCTTCCTGGCCCTCACCAAAAACAGCCGTTCGTCCATTGCCGGAAAGCTGCCTCGTTTCGATGAAGTGGATTCACGGCCCGGCGTAGGTGGCAGCGCCGATGGGGAACAGAGCATCGAAATCGGCTTAAAGCAGCATCTATTGGGCCGTCCAGGAAAAGGCAGCATTTTTGCCGATCTCGTGCGATGGCGCATTTCCACGCGTTACCATTCGCAACCAATTCTGCTTTCAGATGGGCGTTTTAAGCGGGGTTGGGCATCCATCGATAACGATTTCGATATCGAGCCCAACTCCAGGCTCCGCCTGAGTTTTCGCCGATCTTCGGAGCTGGGTTCCTCGGCTGCGGACAATTCCCTTTCGGCGGAGTACACCTCTTTGTTGGGCAACCGGTTCAGCCTTGCCGCATTTACAACGGGCATCAACCGATACCTAGTGCGTCAGCAGGGGATTCAGGTTGGAGGCATCAACCGCTTTTTCGATGATCAGTGGCGACTGGAATACCAAGCGAATTACGATATTCGCACCAAAGGGTTTGTGTTCAGCCAAGTGGCCTTAGCCTATGTGACCCCCTGCGTGGCCACTCGTTTGCGGTACAGCCATGTGGCCATTCAGGCTCCAGGCGCACTGAACAAGGAAGATCGCGTGGATTTGGTGCTTACCCTGCGAAGTCTCGGTGATTTGTTCAGTCTGAAGCGGTAGAGCCTTCCGGCCCTGGGGTTTCGTCGGCGATTTCGACTCGGTTCCGGCCTTTGTTCTTGGCGCGGTAAAGCGCAAGATCAACGCCCGAAAAGAGGGAAGCCACCTTATGCCCTTCGGGGCCCCCGACACCAAAGCTCATGGTGGGAAACACCGTTGGACCGCCTTCCAGCGCTATCGGATTTTCGTCGATTTTTTTTCGCAATTTCTCGGTGACCTCTCGCCCTGCCTGGAGCGTGGTTTCCATGAGCAGAATGGCAAATTCTTCTCCCCCAATGCGAAAGGCCAGATCGGAGCGACGAAGGCCCTTGCGCATGCGCAGGGCAATCGCACGCAAGACATCATCGCCCACGAGGTGGCCGAATCGATCGTTGATGAGCTTAAAGAAATCGAGATCCCCAAGGACCAAAACAAACGAACGGCGGTGGCGTTCCCATTGATTGAATGCGTTTTCCAAGTTCTGATCGAAGGCCCGACGATTCAGCAGGCCCGTGAGTGGATCCGTAAGGACTTCACTTCGCAAGGTTGCCGCTTCCAACTCAAGCGATAACCTACGCTCGCGAAGATCGTTGATTTGAAGCTGAAATTCTTTCTGGAGGAGTTTGCTGTGCATCCAATCCATGCCTCTGCGGCAGGCGTGCAGGAGCCTGGGAGGAGACAAGGGCAGGGGCAGCCAATCCATGGCACCGGCCAGCAATAACTTGCGTTGCATGGCCTGGCTGGGGTCTTTCCCCAGCAGAATTACGTAAGGTGGGTTTTCCCGTTCACGCATGGATTGCAAGGCCGCCAAGGTCCGGGTGCCTTCGGAATCCATGCCCA
>JAUYES010000723.1 GCA_030691225.1 Holophaga sp.
CGCTCGACCGATGACGATCTGGAATGCCTTGCGCGAATCCTTAAGGAAACCGCCGCCGCCTGGAACGGGAACCGGGCCTTCCATGTGGTGTTCCACTGGGCTCCGGATGCCTGTGAGCCGGGGCTGGTTCTTCAACTGCGCAAGTTGGGGTTGGGTATTCGCCCGTTATCCCTTTCGGTGCTGCGCCACAATCCATGAAACGACTTGGTCCAGGTCCATGTCGCTGGAATCCAGTTCGACGGCATCCTCGGCTTTTCGCAAGGGGGCCACGGCCCTCGTGGTGTCGGCATGATCTCGGCGCTGCTGATCGGCCAATATTTCTTCGTAGGATGTTGTGAAACCCTTGGTTTGCAGTTCCAGGAAGCGGCGTTGGGCGCGGGCTTCGGCACTGGCCGTCAGGAAGATCTTGCAACAGGCGTTGGTGAACACCACCGTGCCGATATCGCGGCCATCCACCACCCAGCCGCCACTGGCGCCAATGGCGCGCTGCTGATCCACCAGCACCTCCCGCACGCGCGCATCGGCACTGACTGGGGTCACCAGTTTGGTCACTTCGGGCGTGCGGATGGCATCGCTGACATCCTCACCGTTCAGAAAGGAGCGGGTGCCCCGCTGTTCGATCCGAAGCGACGAAAGCAAGGCCTCCAGCGCCGTGCGGTCGGCGAGATCGACGCCGGCACGCTGGAGTGCCAGGGCCGTGACTCGGTACATGGCCCCTGTGTCTAGGTAGTTCCATCCCAATTCCTGGGCGATTCGTTTGGCTGCGGTGGATTTTCCCACGCCGCTGGGGCCATCGAGGGCGATGAGGGAGAGTTTTGGCATGGGGAAATCCTATAAGGTTCCAATCTTCCCATGTTCTTGTCGGGATGGATGCCATCTCTCAACCTCCACAGAGAACTGGACGATGAGATGAGGTCGGCGAATGCTGTTTGGAGTCGGGGTGGAGCCAGTTCATGAAATGCGACGTTTTGAACGGCTCAGTGTTGGCCCTGAGTACGAAGTCAGCCTTGAATTTCAAGGGCGGGAGATGGTGGGCGCCGTGCTCCAAAACATCAGCGCCTGTGGGTGCGGAGTTAAGCTCCCCAGGTCTGAATCCGCCGGATTAGAGAACGGTGTGCGGTTCAACCAGCTCTACCTTATTCATCCATCGCTTCCCTACGTGCCACTAGAAGCCATTATCGTTCGCCTATTGGGGCGAGCCGATGGTAGGCAAGAAGGCTATGTGCTCCTGGGCCTTGATTTCGCCTATGTGACACCCACGATTGAACAACTCATCCTTCGCCACGTCGACCAGGAGTTGAATCATGGCAAAGGCTAATTCGTTAAACGGGAGTTTTGTTGGCAACTGATCTTTCGGCGCGGTTTCGATCTTTGGTCGACCATCTGGATCCATCCGATCCAGAGGACCAGCTTCGCTTTTTTCGAGTGTTGGAATTGGTCAAGGATGATGCTGTTCAGGAATTGGCGCCCCGCTTGCTTCTTGCCAGTGCGTCTTTGCCCTTTCGGATGCTGGCGGCAGAGGCGGCCTACTACTATCCGAATCCTGAATGGATGGCTCCCCTAATTCGCGTTTTGCGCCGAGAGTCCGATATCGGGGTCTACGAAGTCTGTGTGCGAGCCCTGGCTCGGATTGGGACGGCCGCCTCCAATGAAGAACTGCGATCCCTTTCCTCCACGACCCACGAACCCGTTAAACGGGAAATGCTTTCGATGGCCCTGCACGCCAGCGATCCTGATAGCGCCTTTGATCACCATATCGCTCGCCTTTTTGTGGGCAGCTCCAACCCCACCGTGGCGAACCAAGCCGCCGCAGACCTTCGACAGATTGTCGGTCCCAATCATCTGGAATCACTCCTGGTGGCGGTTTATCACCAAGATATGCTCATCGCTCGGCATGTTCTTAAGTTGATTACCTGTGTTTCAACCTGGGAAGCGGCCCAGTTCCTTTTCGCGTATTTGCTGGAATGCCACCAGGACATCCTGGATGACCGGGTACTCAAAGAACTCATGGTCTCCCTACGCCCCCTATCGAGTGAAGACCTTTGGCCGGCTTTGATATCGCATCTTGAAGAGCGTTTTTCTGATCGCGTCCCGAGTTCCCTGGCGAAGTTGCGAGCCAGCGGACCTGCAGGTGGCGCTGAATCGATTACAGAAGTGGAAACCCTTCGAAATTGGGCTCGGGGCACTGTTGAGCCCTTTCTTTTGGATATCCTGACGGTTCTGCTGGAAGGGCGGACCTCGCGACTGCCAGCGGTGTTCACGGATGCCGCGGCGGGCATGCAGGCCAGGGCGCGGCAGGCGCCCTATGCGCTCGATACCTGCGCCACGGGTTTGGAATCCATGGTCGGAAGGGGCTTCTTTGTTTCCGAAGATGTGATCGATCTGCTGTTTCAATCCTTTATGGCACAAACGGGTCGTGAAGCCACAGCACGGGTGTTGGGTGCGTTAGTTAAGCCGACGGATACCAACTATCTGGAAGGCATTCTTGCCACCCACGATTCAACGCTTCGAGCAGCGGCCTTGGATGGCATTGCGGTACGGCAGGATGTCGCCTTCCTCACCTTCCTTTTGCGAGCTTGCCGCGACCCCATCGAAGATGTTGCTGGGCGAATGATTCTGGCGTTGGGCAATCTGGAGGGCGCCGCTGAACAGGCGTCGGCATTGATTGGCTCCCGGGCACCCGAAGATGTGGCTCTGGGGCTTCGCATCGCCCGGATGAATCGGATGACAAGCTTGGTCGGGCAAATCATGGCCTTTTTGGAGACCAATGCTCGTGAGGATTCCTCTATCGACGCCGTGGCCTTGCTCGGAGAATTTGGCACCGTGGATGAAGGCTTGCTCAAACAGTTGCATTCGGGACAGTCGGCCCGGATGCAATCGGCTTTGGCCGTGGCCTTGGCCGGGCGAGGCCCCACCACCACTGCGCTGGAATTGGCACGGGTGGCCCTCACCCTGCGCCAACCGGAGGTTTGGTTGGCGGCTGCCGAAGGCATGATTCAGGCCTGGGCTGCGGTGGGGCCAATGCCAGCCGAGGTGTCGGAACAGCTTATGAACTTAGTGCAGGCATGCTGGGGTGAACGTTCCCCAGGCCCCTGGCGGGTGCGGTTGATTCAGGCTCTTCAGGGCTATCAAGGGGTGGATCGCGTTCACGCAGAGAGCCTTTTCGAATTGGTGGCGGCGTGCGCCGACGATAAGCGGGCCCAATACGGATGGGGCCCTGAGCAGCAAAACCAGCTAGCCGTGACGATCCGTCATCTCCGACGGGGCGTAGAGGGAACAAAGGTCTGAAGCCGTTGCCATAGTGGGAGGAAAGCATGTCTATAAAGGACGAGTTCAAGGCCTTCATCATGAAAGGCAATGTCATTGACTTGGCGGTAGCCGTGGTGGTGGGCGGCGCCTTTGGCAAGATCATTACTGCCTTCGTGGATGGCATCGTCATGCCCATGGTTACCTATGTGCTTCCTGCCAATATCAAATGGGAAGAATGGGTGCTCGGCAAGTTCCGGGTTGGTGCCGTGCTGGGTGCCACGGTGAACTTCCTGATCATTGCGCTGGTGATTTTCCTGGTGCTGATTAAGTTGCTGGGGAAATTCACGAAGAAAAATGAAGTTCCCTTGGTGGCTTCCAATACCAAGGAATGCCCCGCGTGCCTGGAGCAAGTGCCGCTAAAGGCCACTCGCTGCAAGCACTGCACAAGCCAGGTCTGATCTCGTTTTAGGTCTTCGCGACTTTCGCGGCTTCGTGTGAAAAAACCTTTCGCGCGAAGCCGCAAAGTGTTCAGCCCTTATTCAATGATGCAAAGCACCTGGCGCATTTCCACGTTATCGCCTTGCTTGACGTTCAGTTGTTGGATGGTGCCTGCGACCTTGGCCTGAATATCGTTCTGCATCTTCATGGCTTCCAGAATCAAAATGGTGTCGCCCACTTCGACGCGTTCGCCTTCCTGCTTGAGGATCTTGATGATGAGGCCCGGCATGATCGCGGTGACAGCACCGGCGGCTTCAGCGGCACCCGCCGTGGCTTTGCGGCTCTTGGAAGGGCCTTTCGGTTCCTCTAGGCCCACGGCCTCAATCGCGTAGGCAATGCCGTCCACTTCAGCGGAATTGCCCGTCAACTTCACGGGATGGGGCGTGCCGCCGACCACAGGCTGGCCATCTTTCATGGCGAAGGTGAATTCCACGCCATTCACAACCATAAGATCGCCCCGGCGTTCGATCTCGTAGGGCGAACCCTCCAGCATCAGGGTGAATTTGTTATTGGCCATTATCGCCACCCCTCTTTCGCGATGCCGCGGGCACTCAATTTCCATGGTGAAACCTTGCTGACCGGGCCTGCGGCGGGGCGGGCTTCCTTCTGATCCACTTGCTGGAAGAGCATTGCCGCAATGGCGGCGGCGATTTCCTCTTTGCCACCCAGCCCCTTGTTGCGCCGCTCGAAGAAGGGCTTGGCAATCTGCGGGAACAACGCGTAGCTGAGGACGTCCTCTTCGCTCCGAGCCAGGTCGCCGATTTCGCGTCGAGCCGCTTCGAGGCCGGGAGCCAGCATCTCACCCGGTCGGCAGGTGATGGGCTTTTCGCTGCCAATGGCCTTCTTCTGGATTTCAGGATCCATGGGTGCGGGAGGTTGACCGTAGTAGCCGCGGAAGTACTGCTTCACTTCTTCGGGAATGATCTTGTAACGCTCGCCCAGCACCACATTGAGAGTCGCCTGCGTGCCTACGATCTGGCTGGAGGGCGTGACCAGCGGCGGGTAGCCCATGTCCTTGCGGACTCGGGGGATCTCATCGAGCACGTCGTAATACTTGTCCATGGCGCCTTGCTGGCGCAATTGGCTGATGAGATTCGTGAGCATGCCTCCGGGCACCTGAAACTGCAGCACGTTCACATCCACCGGAGCGATGCCCGCTTCGAAGCTCACGTATTTCTTGCGGATTTCCGTAGTCATCCGGGCGATATCGGCGAGCTTGGGTAAATCCAAGCCGGTATCGCGCTCTTGTCCCTTGAGGGCCGCCACAATGGTTTCGGTGGGAGGCTGAGAGGTGCTCATGGCCATGGCGGAGATGGCGCAATCGACCACATCCACGCCGGCTTCCACGGCTTTGATCAGCGCCGCGGTGCCAAACCCAGAGGTGTAATGGGTGTGCAACTGCACCGGCAGGCCCACGCGCTCTTTCAGTGCCTTCACGAGATCGTAGGCCACGTAGGGCGTGATGAGCCCGGCCATATCCTTGATGGCAATGCTATCGGCGCCCAAAGCCTTGAGATCCGCGCCCATTTTGACGAAGGCTTCGGTGCTATGCACAGGGCTAATGGTGTAGCTGATCACGCCCTGCACATGACCACCTTCGCGCTTGGCGATCTTCATGGCGAATTCCATGTTGCGCAGATCATTCAGGGCATCAAAGATGCGGAACACATCCACGCCGTTCTTCTTGGCCAGCACCACGAACTTCTCGACGATATCGTCGGGATAGTGTTTGTAGCCAACCACATTCTGGCCGCGGAGCAGCATCTGGAAGGGCGTTTTGGGCATGGCCTTCTTCAGGGTACGCAGGCGCTCCCAAGGATCCTCACCAAGGAAGCGAATGGCCGTGTCGAAGGTCGCGCCGCCCCAAACTTCCAGGGACCAATAGCCGATTTCGTCGAGCATGGGGCACAAAGGCAGCATGTCCTCGGTGCGCATGCGCGTGGCAAGCAGGCTCTGGTGGGCGTCGCGCAGCAGCGTTTCGCAGATCATCACAGGCTTTTGTGCCATGGGGCTACTCCAGGTCCTGAGGCTTGGGGAACATATCCTTGGGCTTGATCATCAGCACCAGCGCACCCAGGGTGCTTTCGGAGCTGTGGGTCATGTAGGCCGGGACCGTCATGCTTTCGCCCTTGCGTAGGGTTTCGGCAGGGGCGTTCTTGAAGCGGATCGTGATCTTGCCTTCGAGCACGAAATACATTTCGTCTCGCGCGTGGCTGTGCATGGCGTGTACGCCCTTGAAGTTCATCACGTAGGCCGCATGGTCGTTGATCGCGCCCAGTTCCAAATGGCTATAGGGAATATCCGACAGGAGCTTTTTCAGTTCGGCGACGGAAGTCTTTCTCGACATTTGAGATCCTCGTAGTGGATCGGATTGGGCGCCGTATGCGGGCTTTGCTCGCGTTCGGCGCGGGGGCGTGGGGGGACGGAGAGGCCGCGCAACAAGGGAAAAGATAGCATTTTCGGAGAGAACGCGGCCGCGCGGTCCCCCCACCGTAATAGTTAGAGCGGCATGGTGGAATGCTTGCGCGGAGGATTGCTATCGCGCTTGTTTTGACAGATCTTCAAGGCTTCGATGAGGCGAGGTCGGGTTTCGGAGGGATCGATGACATCGTCCAGATAGCCCCGCGCAGCGGCCACAAAGGGATTGGCGAACTTCTCCTTGTAGGTCTCAATGAGTTCCGCACGTTTAGCAACGGGATCGGCGGCTTCCTGGAGTTCTTTGCGGAAGATGATATTCACGGCGCCTTCGGGGCCCATGACCGCGATTTCGCCCGTGGGCCACGCAATGTTGTAGTCGCCTCGGATGTGTTTGGAACTCATCACGTCATAGGCACCACCATAGGCCTTGCGCGTGATGACCGTGAGCTTAGGTACCGTGGCTTCGCAGTAGGCGTACAGTAGCTTCGCGCCGTGGATGATGATGCCATCGTGCTCTTGATGCACGCCGGGCATGAAGCCGGGCACATCCTCGAAGGTGATGATGGGGATATTGAAGGCATCGCAGAACCGCACGAAGCGGGCGGCTTTGACGGAGGCCTTGATATCGAGCACGCCCGCGAGAACCAGCGGCTGGTTGGCCACGATGCCCACCACGTTGCCGTCCATGCGCGCAAAACCGCAGATGATGTTTTGAGCGTAGGCGCCGTGGATTTCGAAGAAGTCGCCGTTATCGACAATCTTTGAAATGACATCGTGCATGTCGTAGGCCTTGCGCGGGTCATCGGGCACTACGGTATTGAGGCTCTGGTCGCGGCGATTGGGGTCATCACCGGTGTCTTGATGGGGTGCGTCTTCCATGTTGTTGGAAGGCAGGTAGGTCATCAGGGTGCGAATCTGCTCCAGCGCATCTTGTTCGTCTTCGCAGGCCAGATGGGCCACGCCGCTCTTGGTGGAATGAATGATGGCGCCGCCCAGATCATCCATGGAGACATCTTCGTGGGTGACCGTTTTGACAACATCAGGGCCGGTGATGAACATGTGGCTGGTCTTTTTGACCATCACAATGAAATCCGTGAGGGCGGGGCTATACACTGCACCACCGGCGCAGGGGCCAAGGATGGCGCTGATTTGTGGCACTACGCCCGAAGCCAGCGTGTTGCGCAGAAAGATATCGGCGTAGGCGCCCAGGCTCACGACACCTTCCTGGATGCGAGCGCCACCGCTATCGTTGAGGCCGATGACCGG
>JAUYES010000724.1 GCA_030691225.1 Holophaga sp.
GCACGGATCTGGTGCACCGTCTCGGCTGGCTCACGGAGGCCCAGCTTCTGGATGCGGTCGCGGTGGGGCAGGTCACTCCGGGTCCCGTTTTCACCACCGCCACCTTCATCGGCTACCTGCTGGGATCATGGCAGGGCGCCGTGGTGGCAACGGTGGGGATCTTCCTGCCCGCCTTCCTGCTGGTGGGGCTCAGCGGCTTCTTCGTCCCCCGCATCCGCAAAAGCCCGGCCCTGTCTGCGTTCATGGATGGCGTCAACGTGGCGGCGGTGGCGGTGATGGCCACCGTGCTTCTGGATCTCGGGAGAGCCGCCCTGAGCGGCCCCGTGCCGGTGGTTCTCGCGGCGGTCTCCGCGTTCCTGCTGATCCGATATCGGGTCAACGCCACCTGGCTAGTCCTGGGCGGGGGGCTTGTGGGAATGACCGCCCTCATGCACCTCGGGATGGGGTGAACTGACCTTGACTTAAGCCTTGATACACCTCAACCATTGAGACCCAACAGGGTTGATTCGTACCAGAATTGGGACATTTTCGCCCACAAGCGAGAAGCCCGCAAACCTAATGGTTGCGGGCTTCTTTACTGGCGGAGAGTAAGAGATTCGAACTCTTGAGCGAGTTACCCCGCTACACGATTTCCAATCGTGTCGTAAGTGCATTTTATTGACTTTTTATGGCGTTAAGTAGTTGAAATTACAGCTTTTTAAACTCTTTTCGAATTCAGTTGTATTTGGTTAACTTGCGACAAAAAAGACCCGTTTGAGACCCAGTTTGGGCTAAAATGAGGGGAAAGGTTCGTATCCTTTTTGAGGACCTCCCCCATGCCTCGAAACACACCCACTACCCTTCAGAAAGCGACCCTCCCCGTCGGCGAAAACGAGGGTGAGCTGACCACGCGTATTGTCCGATTGGACCAGCGCTTTGTGACCAAGCTCGGCCCATCCGACGAACGCTATCGCATCACGGATGCGCGGAGCACCGGTCTCAGTATTCGGATGGAGCCCTCGGGCAACCATACCTGGCAGGTCCGCGTTCCCAGCCAGGAAGGGGCTCGCCAGATCTGGCAAACCCTCGGCAAAGTGGCTGACATTCCAGTTCGCCGTGCTCGGCGATTGGCATCCGACACCCGCAAGATCGCTGCCGACGACCCAAATTCTCGGAAGGCCCTCGGAAAGGACCGCGCCCAGAAGCTCCCCTTCGAAGAACTGGCCGAGGAGTGGATGGACACCTACGTGGCGAGAAAGAAGCCCGGCACACAGACCAGCTATCAGGAGAAGCTCGACCTCTACATCCTGCCGCGCTTCAGGAACCACAAACTGCGGCAGATGGACACGGCAGCCATCCGGGCCTGGCACGAGGACATCACGGCCAAAGGTGTTTGTGCGGTCCAGAAGGACAGCACCCGCAAGCCGCGTCAAGCAGCTCGGTCAGCAGACGTGGCGCTGGGCACTTTTGCGTCGTTCTTTCGATTCGCGATCCAGGAAGGGTGGATCGTCAGCAATCCCACACGGGATGTTCCCCACAACGGGGACCACAAAATCCACCGTCCCATGGATGGTAACGCCCGGCGCAAAGCGGGCCAGACCATTCGCGACATGATGGTGGATGGCTCCGCCAACCCCATCCATTTGATGGCCGTTCAGGTTTCGATGGCGACGAGCCTGAGGCGGGAGGCTCTGACTTCCCTGGAGTGGCGAGAAGTTGATTTAGAGCGGCGATTCATTCGCCTCGAAACCAAGAACACGACTACCTTCGACCCGCAGTACATTCCCATCGGATCGGCAGCCTACACCATCCTCCGAGGCATCCCTCGAATTGGCGACTCCCCGTATGTATTCCCTGGCCGAAACCCCAATCGTCCCATGGCCCCCGGCACTCTCAATGCCGTTTGGAACAAGATCCGCGAGCGGGCGGGAATTTACGGTGATTACCCAGAACAAGACCGTTACGGCAAGACCATCGAAAAACCACCCATTCGCCCCCACGACCTTCGGCACACCAAGGCAGCCAAACTCGCAGAGACAAACGAAAACGCCATGGTGGGCGCATTGGTAGGTATCAAAACCACGTCAATGATAGACCGCTATGGAGGTCCCGGAAAAAAGAAGAAAGAGGAGGTCAACGAAGGCTACGAGACCTGCCTGGCCGAAGATCTCGGGATCGACGTGGACCCAGAGTTTTTCGAAGGCGATCCTCGCGCGGTGATTCCTCCACCCCAGCGGGTCCAGATCGTCGTGCACGTGGGGTCCTGGCCCCACCGCGCACAACCAAAGCGTTCGGAACCGAAGGCAGAGGACCCCCTGCCCCGCGCCACCAAGGGAAACTATCCTCCTGATGAAGTCCTCCAAGAAATGGTCCTGACACGCCCTGTGAGCGTAATCGGGCCGGAGCTTGGGGTGACCGCGAAGGCCTTGGAGAAACATTGCAAGGCCCGTGGGTTGAAAGTCAGGCCTCGGGGGTATTGGGCCAAGAAACGCGCGGCCAAAGCGTCCAAGCGGTGACCACTGTTGAATGAGAAAGGGCCGTGAAACGGCAATCTTCCAGCGAGTCAACGGCTTTAGCGAATGACGATATTTGCCTCGTTCCACTGATTGAGGCTCATTGGGTCAAAAAATTTGCGTCCGATCTTCTGGAGCGCTGGTAAATATGCCCTTTTCTGACGTCCCGTAAGCAGGATGGATGCGTGTTTCAGAGCTGGAATACTGAGGTCCTCGCTGTCTCGGATGTTGAGCGTGAGCCCGAGTTTTGTGAGAGATGGAAGAGAGCAGTTTCTGGATTCCATAGCCAGGAGCTTCCCTCCGATTTCTTCAAGCCTCAGGATTTTCACATTCTCAGAAGCTTCCACATTCAGATCACCCGCGATAAGGGTGAGAAGCGGCATGTGCGGGGAAATTGCTCGTGAGGCCGACAGGTCGCCGCAGAGACCCTCCAGAGAAGGCAGTTGGATCTGACAAGAACCTACAAGATTAAGGAATCCATTTGTAATGAATTTAATGTTTGGCAACGTTATGTCAGAGGAATAGGCAAAATTAATTCGTTCTGCCTCGATGATTGGGATAGACATGGGGCCTTGGATATCAGAGAGGTCGATATACCCTGGAATCACAATTCCATGGGGTGTGTATTCAGCCTGGGCGCGCCGAAAGCGTTTTGCGAGTTCCCACTCGAACTCAGAAAGGCCAATTTTTGGAGCCATCAAACGGCTCTCGCAGAGCGTGATGGCCAGCATCGGATTCTCAACCTGGGAAAGGTAATCAAGCCCTAGCTGCACCATCTTTGAATCCTTGGAACTCAGCATCTCAGCAAGGACGCTTCTTGCCTGATAGAAATTAACCTTTACAAGAAACAAGAATGCTTCCTTGTTGAGCGTTGGAAAGATGGCTTGGGAGGTTTCGCTACGTCCATTGTTTTGCGAGGTGATTTGCATGTTTGATGGCCTCTTGGAA
>JAUYES010000732.1 GCA_030691225.1 Holophaga sp.
CAACACGATCGCCTGTGGAAGCTTGCCCAAAGACATAATTCCATCCGTTACCGGGCCAGAGATCGTTGGCCGTTAGGGCAATTCGCGAGGCGGCATCTTGTGGAAGGCTCGGCAAAAGAACCTCGTCCAGAATGTAGGTAGATAATATTTGGGGCGCTGCTGAACCAAGGACGCTTCTTCGTGCTTTCGCTGGAATTGCTGTTGGGGGAAGTGGTTCTTGCATAACCACGGGCAAGCAGAGGTAAACGCCGATGAATTCCACGGTGAGATTCAGAATTTGTTGCTGTTCCGGTGTGAAGGTTCCGATGGGCTGAACATAGATGGTCCGTCGCTTTGTGGTTGGCCGGACTGGATCGCATTTTTGGTATTCACGGAAGGTCTGACCTTGTTCTGGATGCGCCTTCAGCCAGTCTCCATCCTTGGGGGGGGCCAACTTGGCGTGAAGGGGGCGCAGGCGCTTGATCACTTCATTTAGCTGGCTTGGAGAGATCTGCGGATTCACACTTTGCGTCAGTGCAATTACACATAGAAGAAATCTGAGTCCTACCATGATGTTTCTCTCTATGTTGGAAATGGAATGCAGCGGTAGTAGGTTGCGCCCTCGGAGGCAATGGGCTTGGGGTCGGCATAGCTCCAGAGGGTGTCCGTTGCCAAGAAATCGATCCGATTTGAATGAGGGGAACGCAGGAATGCCGTGGCATTTCCCTGAGTGGGGACCTCTGCAGTCTTGTCAAAACGAAGCAGAATATAGCGTTGGCCGGGTTGGAGTTTGGATACAGTGATCTTGCCCCTGAGAAGGGAAGCCTTTTCTCCGAGAATTGGATTGGGTTCGTTGGGGTGGTCCACGGCAAGACTGAGCGGAAGAGTGATGCCGTTGGAATCCCGCAGCCCCGTTACCGCCAAGCCGAAGCAGAGATTTTCGGGAATATTTCCGCCTAAGGTCATGCCGTAACGGCATTGCTCTCGGGTGGCTGGAAGTGACTGAAAACTCCGGTTGATGGGTTGGGAGGAAAAAAGATTGTGGTAAATCAAAATATCCTGGGGGTCATAACCTGCCTGACCTGGGTGGGCCGATATTACGCCAACCACTGGAACGATGTGATCGTAGTCGGCGTGGGGAAATCCCTGCAGGTAGATGGCGAGAAGGCATGGCACATCGTTGGATAATTTGCTCTTAAGCCAACTCATGAAGCCGATGAACTGGGGTTTGCCTTGATTTGCCGTGTCCCAAGCTTCAGCTGTGAAATGCAATTTCTCTAGTGCGGTTTGGTCGTTTACTCCCAGGAGCAATTCGCCACCTGCGGCTTTTCGGATGAGTCCTTGAGATATCCAGGCACCATAAAAAAGCCCGATTGACTGAATGGAAGCCTCGCCGCAGTAGCCATGGTTGCTTTGCCATTGCAGGCGCGGAGGGATATTCATCTCATGTCGTGTCTTACTCGCCGAGCCTGATCCATTGCGTCCGTGCGCAGGAGGCTCATTCTTCTTTTTGCAGCCAAAACCGGCGATCAGGAGGCAAATTAGCAATGCTGCGGCAACCGACCCTCGCCGAGGGAGCGACCATGAAGGGCAGAGGTGAATTGGACGAAACCGCAATGAAGGCATGGCTTTGATTATTGCGATGCAAGGCCCTTTGGGTTGATTTTGATTTCTCAAGCCTTTTTCAGGCTAAGCACTACCTTCACTTCGCCTCCACCTTCGTGCACACCCACACTCTGGCGCTGGGCTTGTTTGGAGGCGGCTCGGATTTCGTCCATGGCGCGCACGGCGGTGCCGTGGGGAAGATCGCCCGAAACCTTGAGGAAGACCTTGCGGCCACCGGGGCGCTGAAGGAGCAAGGGCGGGATCAACCGTTCGCGAATCTCTGCCCAGGCAATGGCTTCCTGCTGAAGGGAGGGTTGGCCTTCGGCGTTCAGAGTCAATACCAAGGGGATTTCTTTGTCTAAGGTTTCTTTTTCTGGCACTTGATGGGGCAGCGTTGCCTTAGCAACCTTGGCCAAGGTCGGAACCAGAATGATGAACACGATCAGCAGCACCAGCACGATGTCGATGAGTGGGGTGATGTTGATATCGGATTTTGCGCCGAGGTGTGACATGGAAGACCTCCCTTTTCATTGGGCAAGCCGAGGGCCAGCCCGGGTTTGGGTAGAGCATTGCCTTGGCTGATCCGCATACGGTGAAAGACCGGAAGCCCATGGGGTTCCGGTCTTTCGGGTGGATCGCAAAGAGCGTTTGCACTAGGTTGGGCGCGGATTGGGTAGGGTCAAGGCTGGGCAGAAAAAATTACAAGAACCCGACAAAACGGGGTTCGTTGCCATGGCTTTGTCATCCTTTCGGGCTAGCTCGACCGAAGCGTCATGGAACCCTACGGCGAAAAAATGATTTTTTTTGGCGATTCGGCAGGAAAGGGCCGAAACTTCCCTGGTCTCATCACCTTTCCGTTGGAGTCTTTGTGAGTTCCCTCCGTCCTCCTCAATATCCCTGTTCGGTGGTGGTGTTCACGGCCTCGGGCTTCATTCGAGGTGTTTTCCACCTTCCTCCTGCCCG
>JAUYES010000734.1 GCA_030691225.1 Holophaga sp.
ATCCAAACTGCCCTCTTCCAGCATCCCCGCCGGATCTGCGGTGGCTTCGGAACCTCCGGCGAATAGCAGCAGCGAGGGTTTCTTCTGCCTCAGAATTCGGGCGATAGCTCGACCCAAGCCTCGATTCCACACGTAAATCGAAAACCCAACCCAGTCGGGTTCGGATGCCAAAATTTGCTCGGCACAGGCTTCCGCCGATTGCTCTAGGTAGAGGTCCAAAACACGAATTTGAAGCGTGTCCGGAAACGCTCGCTTGAGCACCGAAGCCAGCATGGCTGGACCCAGCGGCACGGCCCGGGCCGAGGCTTCAATATGAATGGCAACCAGGACAAGGTTCATGCGCGTTTCCCATAGCGATCAGGCAATCAGGGTGCCGCCTTTTCCTGAAGCTTGGTTTTCCACCCAGGTGTGAGAAATTTCAGTTCCGAGGCTGCCAGGGCCTCTTCGGATCGAATTGCGCCGTCTCGGAAGGCGCGCAACACCCGGGCGGAAGTCCATTCAGGATGGGGGCGTTCCACCCGTTCCAATGAATCTCCTGGCCTCACGCTACCTTCCTGAAGCACGCGAAAATACCAACCGCTGCGAACGGTCTCCCAAATGGCGGGGAGTAAAAGAGGCTGCTGCCAGTAGCGGGCCAGCGTGTTGCAAGGTTGCCGGGGTTGGGAGACCTGAAGCAGCGCCGAACCTGCGCGAAAAATATCCCCGATGCAAACATTCTCGTCATCCAAGCCTTCGACGCTGAGATTCTCGCCCAGCCCTCCGAAGCCAATCTCCAGCCCAAAGCGCTCGCGCCAATAGGCCTGATGTGCCCGCGAATACACCATGACCGCCTGATGATAGCCGCCATGATGGCGAGTATCGGCCACGGCATCACCCGCAGGCCCTGCCTCACTCAGGTGAACCGGGCCTTCTACGGCTTCCTTGATTAGCGCGGTGCGCCAGGCGACGCCCTTGGCATCGATATAGTTCGTAGGGCGCCCCAGGTGAATCGATGCGATCCGAGCCTCATCCACGGTTGACACTCCACCAGGCCTGACCAGCCGTCACGTCTTGGGCGATCTGTTCGCGCAGGGCGTCAACGCCATCGAATCGTTGTTCTCCCCGAATTCGGTGCAGAAAGGCCAATTCAAGCCTTGTGCCGTAAAGATCGCCCTCGAAATCCGGGAGGAAGGTTTCCACACTAGTGGTCGTTCCCTGGAAGGTTGGTTTTTCACCCACATTGGTTAGACCCAGGTGGGCCTGCCCAAGCCGCGCACCGCGAACCTCGGTGACATAGACACCTGCGCCGGGAATCTGCTCTTGATCCCATTGCAGATTGGCCGTGGGAAAGCCCAGGTGGCGACCGCGTCGATCGCCCTCCACCACCACACCCGTTAATACAAATGGCTGGCCCAGCAGACGAGCAGCTTCATCCACATCACCCTGCTGAAGGACGCCACGGATCCGAGTGCTAGAAAGCACCCCATCATCGTGCGCCTTGAAGGCATAGGACTGGATCCGGCACCCACTCGTCATTCCCCACTCTTCGAGAACGACCATATCCCCGAGCCGCTCTCGCCCAAAGCGGAAGGAGCGTCCCACATGGAGTTCGACGGGCTCCAGCACTTTGTCGAGGGTGGCCAAAAACAACTGGGCGCTGAGCTGGGAAACCGTTCGATTGAAGGGAATCACCCAGGCGATATCCACACCCAAGGCCTCGAACACGGCTAGGCGCTGAGTCAACGTCGATAACAATAGTGGCTTGCGGTGCGTAGCCACCACCACGGCTGGGTGAGGATCGAAGGTGACCACTGCCGCTGGCATACCCCGCTCTTTTGCGCGTTGCACCGCAGCGGTAAGCAAGGCCCGATGGCCCATGTGAACGCCATCGAAATTGCCAAGGGTCACCACGGTTGGACCCGACCGGTACGGGGCATCCTCTAAGGCGTGGTGCCAAATTTTCATAGTTTTTCGCCGGGATGTTCAGACGGCCAAGCCAAGCTGGCAATGATGCTTCCCGCAAGAACCGCCACGATGAACACCAGGGAGGTATGAATCAAGACCTGATCGGGGATCCCGAGGCTTGTTTTCAACCAATGGGCCGCACACATCTTGATGCCCACGAAGGTAAGGATCACCGCGAGGCCCACCTTGAGGCGATGGAAGCGATCCATCATTTTGGCCAATAAGAAATACAGGCTTCGAAGCCCCAGAATTGCAAAAACATTGGATGTATAGACCACGAAAGGGTCCCGCGTGATGGCCAGCACCGCTGGGATGCTATCCACCGCGAAAATCAGATCCGTCACCTCGACGGAAATGAGCACCAACAGCATGGGTGTTGCATACAAACGATGATTTTTTTTGGTGAAGAAGTGCTGGTGTCCACCTTCAGGATCGAAGGGTATGATCTTGCGAAAGGCTCGGACGATGCCATTTTTGGTGGGATCGGAACCCTGTTCCTGCACGAAAAACATCTTGATACCGGTGTAGATCAGGAAGGCACCGAACACATACATCATCCATTCGAAGCGGTTCAGGAGCGCGGTACCCGCCAGGATCATGACCGCTCGCATGATGAGCGCCCCGAGGATGCCCCAGTAGAGAATGCGATGCTGATTTTTCATCTCCACGCCAAAGGCGGTGAAGATCATGACGAAGACAAAGAGGTTATCGACGCTAAGGCTCTTTTCGAGCACATAGCCCGTTAGCCACTCCGTACCCTTCAGGTGGCCCATCCAGTGGAATACCACGCCATTGAAAACCATGGCCAGAGCGATCCAAACACCACTCCAAAGGGCTGCCTCACGGAAACTGGGGGCATGGATCTTTCGGTTGAAGACGCCTAAATCTAACGCCAACATGATGAAAACAAGGCCATGGAAACCCAACCAAGCCCATAGCGGTGCAGATTGCAGTAAAGCAGCGATCACAAAGCCTCCGACTTTCAGGATAACAAGCCAAACTAGGGATATGAGTCTTCCTCGTTTCGTCGTTCCCTTCTCCGGTGCCGCGGCTGAAAATTCCCTGGTTCCCCTGGACGCCGTTCAGGCGCGTCATCTCGGCGTACTTCGCTTGAAACCCGGCTCCGCCCTGGAACTACTCTTACCAGGTGGCCCGTGGCGCGCTGATTTAGCGGAAATGAGCAAGGACCGCGCGGTGGTGCGCCTTGTTTCTCCACTCAACGAAGATCGCGAACCTGCCATCGCCATCCACGCCTGCCTTCCGGTCACCGCTCAACTTAGCCTGTGGGACGACTGGCTTCCGGGTGTTGTCGAACTCGGGACAACCCTAATTCAGCCCATCGTTTATGCCCGCAGCGAATACGAGCCAAAAAAAATCACCCCCAAGCTGGAGCGCTGGCGCCGCATCATCACCGTCGCCTGTGAACAAAGCCACCGAACTCGTATTCCGGAAATACGAGACCCACTTCCCTACGAGGCCCTTCTTGATTGGGACGCGCCACAAAAATGGGTGGCCTACGAAGTCGCCACGGGACAGGCGAACCCAGAGTTGCAAATAGCGCCACTGGCCTTCACCCACGGCCCGGAGGGAGGCATAACGGATCTCGAATTCTCCGCCTTGAGTCGAGCCGGATGGTTGCCTGTCACGCTTGGCGTCAGTATTCTGCGCGCTGCAACTTGCCCGGCCGCCCTGCTCGGAGCCGTGCAATTCCAGTTGGGCCGTGGTTTTCAGTGAAGCAGGCTTTGGTCTCACCTGAAAATCACGCAAACTGTACTGCTATGACCTCGGATCTCTTCGACCTTCCCATCACCTATGTCTCGACTCCAGAAACGCTGAGTCAGGCGCTGCCGCAATGGTTCAACGAGCACCTACTGGCAGTGGATATCGAATGTAGCCTCACGGGCGTGCATCACTGCGTGATGGCCCTGGTGCAAATCGCCAATCATGATCAGGCCTGGCTGGTGGATCCCATCGCACTGGGGCCACTCATGAAACCGGCCATGAAGGCCCTCGCCGAAATCCCGTGGATCGTTCACGATTTTTCTGGCGATGGTGTGGTGTTCAAGCGGCTGTACGACGTTGTTCCTGCCGCAGTGATGGACACAATGATGCTCGCCAGGGCCCTGGGCTATCCCCAGCCGGGCCTAAAGACTCTGGCCAAGCTCAAGCTGGGCTTGAACATTCCCAAGGATGAACAAGACAGCAACTGGATGATTCGACCGCTGCGTTCCACCCAGATCAGCTACGCCGCCCGAGATGCGGCACTGCTGCTGCCCCTCCTGAGGCGCCTGGGCGACGAAGTTGAACTGCGCCGCAACGACCCCGAAATCGGTCCACGGATCGCCAGCCTCCCTCGGGAGCTAGAGCAAATCGTAAATCGAATTCGGCATTACCGGGTTCCGGATCGCCATCCGGTGATGGAGAAGGCCCGAGCCATGGGGTTGGGTCCTCTGGCCGAAGAGCGAGCCCGCCAGCTTTCAGAGCTTCGGCTTCGCTGGGGCAACGAAGGGGATGTGGCGGCTGTCATGGAACTCGGCAACCGCTGGATTTTGGCCCGAGTTCAACATCCACCCCGTTCGAAGGAGGCCCTGGAGCGCTGCATCCCAAATCCCCGTTTTCGTGCGAAAAGACTTGATCAGCTTTGGGAAGTGCTGGGAAGTTGATTTGTCAGAACTAAACAGTTGATAGCGCATCGCCGATTCAGGCTAAACACCAGGAGTGCATATGTCCGAAGAGGAAATCATCGTCAAATTCCCCAAGGGTCTGGTCGGATCTCCTGAATTGAATGAATTTCGGGTTTTTGAACCCGAGGGTGGGCCTCTTAAATTCCTTCAAAGCACCCTCAAGCCCGAAATTTTCTTTACGTGCATGGATGCCGCCGCGGTAAAGGCCGATTACCAAGTGCCACTCACCGAAAAGGAGGCTGAAGAACTCAATCTCCAGTCTGAAAAGGAAGCCATGGTCTTGGTCATGGTCATCCACCACGAAGAGCTTCACCAGACCACGGCAAACCTCGCAGGCCCCTTGGTTATTAATACCCGAACCCATCTCGGTATTCAGGCAGCACTGGAGATTAAGAAATTCCCGCTGCAATACCCATTATTTGCAGCGAAAGAGGACCTAGCCATTGATTTTCCGGCAGGATTACTAGGTTTTCCGCATCTCCGAGCCTTTCGACTGTTTGAGCCCGCCGACAGCTACCCCCTCAAGTTTTTTCAATCCGCCGACGATCCGGATATTTGTTTCACCTGCATCGATATCGCCTCCATTCAGCCGAACTATGAATTTTCCTTGAATGACGAGGATGCCGAGGCCCTCGCACTGGAAGCACCTGAAGATGCGCTTTTGCTGGCCATGGTTGTTATCCCCCAGGATCCACGCAAAATGACCGCCAATTTGGCAGGTCCTTTGATCATTAATGGAAAGACATGCGTGGGCCGTCAAATCGTTCTGAATACTGAGAAATTCCCGCTTAAATTCCCCATTCTCTCCTAGTTAAAAAAGGCACAAGCTGGTGTTAGTCATCACAAGGAAATACGGTGAATCCGTAATCATCGATGGAAACATTGAAGTTACGGTGGTTGGCATTACCAAGGATGGAGTGCGTCT
>JAUYES010000738.1 GCA_030691225.1 Holophaga sp.
GCGGCCGAGGTGGCCCGGCGCCAGGTGGTAATGGCCTCGGCGCCGCTGAGGATGGCTTTCCCTGTGCCCCAGGCATCGCCCTTGTAGGTAATGGGTTGGTTGGGATAGCCGCTGGCGGGAATGCGGATTTGGCCTCGATAGACCACCCCGCTCTTGAAGAGCACCCGGTCGCCGCCCTTGAGCACAATGCTGCGAGGCTGGCCGGTGGCCTGGGGATCCCCGGGGGCGTGCTTCCAGGGTGTAGCCGTGGAGGTTCCTAGAGCCGTATCCTGTCCAGCTTCGAAGTCGATGAAGAAATCCCGAGGCGATGCGTTGGTTCCATCCACCACCACCAGCACACTTGCGTTCACGTTGCCTGCGGCATTGGTGGCGGTAAGGCGGTAGGCAATGGTGGTGGTCGGGCTCACGGTGCGGGTATTCGTAACGGAGCCAATGCCCTGATCCAGAACCAGAGACGTGGCCCCGGAGACACTCCAGGACAACGTGCTGGTCCCACCCGCCACAATGCGAGCAGGACTGGCGGTGAAACTGGCGATCACGGGGCGAGCGGCTTCGTTGGAGGTGGTCACGGCCAGGGCAGCACTCGGTTGGCTTTCGTTTACCGCGCCGTCGATGGCGGCCACGGTAAAGGTGTAGGCGGTGTTGGCCGTGAGGCCGGAGGCGTTGTAGGTGGTGCCGGTCACAGTGGCGATGGGAGCGGTTGCCGTGCCGCGGTACACGCGGTAGCCCGTGACGGCCACGTTATCGGTGGAAGCAGTCCAATTCAGCGTTAGGCCGGTGGCGCTGATATTGGCCGCGGCTAGGTTCGTGGGCGCGCTAGGGGGCGTGGTATCGGTCGATACCGGCGTGACGGTCACGGTGGCTGTGGCGGTGCTATTCCCTGCGGCGTTGGTGGCGGTCAGGGTGTAAATGGTAGTAGCCGAAGGTGTTACGGACAGGCTGGTGCCCGTTACGGTGCCTATGGCCGTGCCCACCGAGTTGGCGATGCTCAGGCTGGTGGCACCGGTGACGGTCCAAGCCAAGGTGCTGCTGCCACCGGCGGTGATGGTGGTGGGTGAGGCCGTGAAGGCGCTAATCACCGGCGTGGTGGGCACGGTGCTGGCGGTGGTGACATTCACCACCGAGGTTTTCGCGCTGGCGTTCCCCGCCGCATCGATGGCATCCACGGCATAGGTGTAGGCGGTGTTCGCGGTGAGGCCGGTGTCGTTGTACGTGACGCCGCTGGGCACGGTGGCGATGGGTGTCGTTGCCGCGTTGCGATACACGCGATAACCCGTGACCGCTATGTTATCGGTGGAGGCGGTCCAGGTAAGCGTCAGGCCCGCGGCCGTAATGGCGCTGGCGGCTAGGCCTGTGGGCACTGAAGGTGCCTGCGTATCCGCCACCACGGGGGGTACCACCTGGGCTGCCGCCTTGTCTCCGCCGCAGGCGAGCGTTGCCAGAAACGCAAGGCCGAGGCCCAAGGGCAATACCCGATGCAGGAAGCGGCGGGTTGGGCTTGCAGTGGCTGCGTTCATGTCGTGCCTCGCAAAAAAAGTGTTCTTTACTGATTTCCGGGGAAGCGCTTGTGGTGAAAACGTGTGTTTGAGCCAAGCCGAAGGCATCACGCATTAATCAAGACCCATGGGTTGCTGGTTGAAGAAAAAACAGCAACGCTGAGGCGCGGAGAAAAGCAGAGGGTCGCTGAGATAGCGCGTGCGGAAGGTGTGGGCACATCTTCCTCCGCGATCCTCCGTCTTTTCTCCGCGCCCTCTCGGCATCGGCTGCGCCGATACGCGAGACGAACAGAACTATTGCGTTGAGCTTTTTGCCGCAAATAGCCATCACGATTGAGTACGGCCATGGCCGCCTCGCACTTTCGATTTGCTGGCATCGGTGCCTCACGGCTTGATGCGATAGATGCGAATAGCGCATTTTTCGAACGCGTCGGTGAAGGTTCCACCGCTCATAGCAGTAGTGCGCTGCACGGCACCTGCTTCATTGATCACTTCCACCGTTCCCGTGGTCATGCCGGGCATCGTAAATGTGGTCGTGATCGTGTCGGGTTCGAAGATCTGTTCTTCTGTTGCAGTGGGGGTGGGCTCAGTTAATCGCACGGCGAAAAGATAGGTGGTGGTTCCGTCTCGCCGAGTCAAGGTGTCCACCCGGTTGCTTCGCACGTTGCTGGTGTCCGTGGTCTGAGGCACATTGCTAGGCCCAAGCACGATCTCGCCATACCGGTTCATGGCATCCGTGAACTTCTTGGCGGCGTCAAATCGAATGGTGTCTCGGATGAAGTAATCGAACCAGTGAACGCCCTTCATCTCATGTACTACTGCCAGCCAGGCCTCCATCAGGACCTCTTCCGAGGTGGGAATCGGGCGCCCATCGTTGAGTTGGCAGACCTCCACGAAGGGGCTCAAGGGAATCAGGTCCAGGTTGCGAACCCGGAAGTTCTCCAGCGATTCCACCCAAAGCTCCACCACGCCACGGTCCGGTTTGTTGAGGGAGGCATGATGTCGGAAGCCGATGGGGTAGACGTCCATGTTCAGCATGTCGTTGAAGAAGGAGGGCTTTCCGCCAAAGTAGGGCGCGCTGTTGATGTAGTCATACTCGGTGCCCGCAGTGCCGTAATGGGGTAGGTAGTCGTAGCCGTACATGTTCACGGAAACGGCGCGGGTCGGATCGCTGCGATGGGTGATGTGGCTCCAGGCGGCGAGCACGGAGGGGGGAATCTTCGTGTTGCGTCCGCCCATGTTGGGTTCGTCTTCCCAGTGCCACAGAGCGATCTGGGAGTCATCGGCTGCGCTGGCCTGGATGTACTGCTGGAGTTCGGAGAGCCGCACGTTGCGGGAGAAGCGGCCATTCGCTCGCGCCATGTAGCTGCCCCGCCCAGGACCTATCACCGGCCAGTCCTGGGCCTTGGCCTTGCTCAGAAAATCCACCCAGGCTGCGGGGTTCTGAGTGTTGTAGTAGCCCATGGTGTGGAGCATGTTAATGATGCCGTTGGCCTTGTAAGTGGGCATCACACCCAGATCGGTCATATACGGCGTTACCGGGAAGGTGGGCCGACCATTGAGGCAGATGGCGTTCCATTCGTTGATGCCCCACGTGGGAATGCCCGCGTAGGGCTTGGCGAACTTTTCCACCCACTGGCTCAGATGCTGGCCGGTTCCGCTGCGCAGTTCCGCCACGAGCCGATAGTTGCCCGCAGGCAAGGTGCGCTGTTCAAGTAGGAACTTCTCCCCATCCACTAGGCCGACTTTGTTGAGCAAGGTGGAGGTGTGGCCATTGTCTCCCGTGAGGGTCACCACCAGCCGGTTGGTGGCGTCGGCGGTGATGCTGGCGGGCAGCTTGGTGGTGATGAACTGGGCCAGTCGGGCCTGGAAGGGCGCGCGGTGGAGGAGGAAACCCGCCAGGGGCGCTTCGCCGGTAACGGTGATCGTTCGCGTGAAGGTTTCAGTGGCCAGCAGGTTCTCCGGGAGCTTCACCTCCCAGCGTTCCGTTTGGGTATCCAGGTAGAGCTCGAAGACCTTCACCGTGAGCGTTGCGTTGAAGGTGCCGGGGCGCATGAAGAAGTGGGTCGTGGCGATGCCGCTCATCATGCTGCTGGCCGAAGGGTAGCCATAGCGCAAGAAGGTGCCGTCGCCGAAATCCCACTCGTAGCGGGCGCCTCGCAGATGATCGGCATTGGAATAAGTGGTGCCTTCGGCATTGAAGAGGCATTCTTCTCCGACTTCCAGATTCAATCCCGGCAGCACGGTGAAGGTTGGGTTGAGCGCACCAACGGAACCAATATTCACTCGCACCTGGGCGGTGACGGTGCCGCCGCCGCCCGTGGCGGTGAGCGTGTAGGTGGTGGAAGTGGCGGGGCGCACGGTGGTGCTGGTGCCCGTTACCGTGCCCACGCCTTGATCGATGCTCAGGGCTGTGGCCCGGCCCACGACCCAGGTAAGCTCAGCGCTTTGGCCTGCCTGGATCAGGTTGGGCGAGGCCGTAAAACTGGAAATGACAGGCGGCAGAGTGGGCGCCGTAGCCGTGGTCACGCTGCGGGGGCTGCTCTGGGCGCTCACGTTGCCCGCGGCGTCGAATGCCGCAACCGTGTAGCTGTAGGCGGTGGCTGCGGTGAGGCCGGTGTCGGTGTAGGTGGTTCCGGTGGTCACGGTGGCGATGGGAGCGGTCGCCGTGCCGCGATACACGCGGTACCCGGTGACGGCGATGTTATCGGTGGCAGCGGTCCAGGTTAGGGTCAGGCCCGTGGTGGTGATGGCGCTGGCAGTGAGGCCCGTCGGCACGCTGGGGGCAGTGGTGTCAGGCGTTACCGGCGTCACCGTGACCGTTGCCGTGGCGGTGCTGCTGCCGGTGGCGTTGGTGGCGGTAAGGGTGTAGGTGAGGGTCGACGTGGGGCTCACCGTTTGGCTGCTGCCCGTCACCGCGCCAACATTCTGGTTGATGGC
>JAUYES010000763.1 GCA_030691225.1 Holophaga sp.
GGGACTGGATTTTGTTCTCAAGGCCATCAAAACGGTCTACGCCACCAAGGAAGGCAAAGGTGAAATTCGCCGCGTGAACGTGGAGATCGCACCCCTCAGCGTGGAGGATTTCCGCCGCCTGAAAGAAGTCGAAATCGGCACCTACATCACCTTCCAGGAGACCTACCACAAGGTCACCTACGAGCAGGTGCATCTAGGTGGCAAGAAGCGGAATTTCGAATGGCGCGTGGAATGCATGGACCGCGCCATGGAAGCAGGTATTGAAGATGTCGGTTTGGGCGTGCTCTTTGGCCTCACCGATTGGCGCTTTGAAGTGCTGGCGCTCATGCAGCACGCCGAGCACCTGGAGCAGCGCTTTGGCTGTGGCCCGCACACCATCAGCATTCCCCGCATCGAACCCGCCGAAGGCAGTGAACTTTCCGAGAACCCGCCCCACGCCGTGGGTGACGAAGATTTCAAAAAAATCATCGCCATCCTGCGCCTAGCCGTGCCCTACACCGGCATCATCCTGAGCACCCGCGAGCGCGCCGAAATCCGCCGCGACTGCCTGGAACTGGGCGTATCGCAAATCAGCGCGGGTAGCCGCACCAACCCCGGTGGCTACGGCAACGAGAACGAACACAGCGCCCAGTTCAGCCTGGGCGATCACCGCAATTTGGACGAAGTGGTACGCGATCTGGCCGAGCACGGCTTCATGCCCAGCTTCTGCACCGGCTGCTACCGCTTAGGTCGCGTGGGCGCCGACTTCATGGACATGGCCAAGCCCGGTGATATCAAGACCCACTGCCAGCCCAACGCCGTGAGCACCTTTGTGGAATTCCTGGAAGACTACGCCAGCCCAGCCACGGTGGAAATCGGCTGGAAGGTGATCGGCAAATGCCTGGAGCAGATGCCCAAGCAGCTGCGCCAGCACACCGAAGGCATGGTGGCGGAAGTCAAGGCCGGGCAGCGCGACGTATTCTGCTAAACCAAAGGGAGTGACTGCTGCCGCAGGTGCTCCCATTGTTTATTGAACGATGACGGTGCAGCTGGCTTCGTTGTTGGCTTCGTTTTTTTCAATCAGTCTATTCCCAGCATTGACTCGGACCTTGAATTCGTGAACGCCTGGCGCGAGCGGTGTATTTGTGCGGATCGTGTGAACGAGGGATTGTCCGGGAGCAAGGTCCACGTAGCCTGACCATCCATGAACGCCGGTGAAGGACACGCCATCCAGCAGGAGACGGCACAGAAGGCTGGTGCTGCCGGGGGCCTTGGCATCCCCCACATTGGTGATGGTGATTTTGAACTCAAACACCGTGCTGGGCGGGCCGCTTGGGGGTTGGACCGTGAGGCTCGAAATGACAAGATCCGGAAGGGGACCCTGGGGGGCCGCCACCACCAACTCACAGGTTTTTTCATTGTTCGCAAAATCCTTTTCCGGAACCACGCGATCAGGATTGGCCTTCCAAGTTGCCGGGTAGGTACCCACGGGAACCGATTT
>JAUYES010000784.1 GCA_030691225.1 Holophaga sp.
TTCATTGCAGCCCTGACATCCGCCAAAGTGTGAGGTCGTGCGAGGTCAACGTAAAGGCGACCGCCTTCTTCGTACCACCCGAGCTCGCAACCAGATTTGATCCCGAAGCGCTTGCGAACTTCTACCGGGACAGATGTCTGATCCTGGGTTGTGACCTTTGATCGAGCGAGTTCATTTCTCATGGGATCTCCCATTACCAAGGTAATCCATTACCACGGTAAAGCAATGGGTGAGATAAATTTCCCAACCCAGCTCAACAGCTTAGGGCGAGGATCTCCACCATCATGGCCACGGCGCGTTCCATGTCCTCTACGTAGATGTGTTCATCGCAGGAATGCTCCAGGCGCGCACCGATGCCCACCACGGCCATTTCGATGCCGACGTTGTTGTAAATCGAGGCGTCCGTGAAGCCGCACATCAGGCCTGCGGTAGCCTGAATGCCCTGCTTAGCCAGAGCCTTCTGAGCGATGCGAACGGTCCAGGAATCCGTTGGAATATCCACGGCCTTGCAGAGGTTGTTCACTTGGATCTCGACCTGGGCTCCGGCTGCTGCGACTTCCCGTTGAACCACCGCCACCATTTCGTCGGCCACGGTCTGGGCCTTTGCATGGTCCAGGCTCCGGCATTCGGCCATGAAGGTGCAGGTATCGGGCACCCCGTTGCGGATCATGCCGCCCTGGATGATGCCCACGTTGGCGGTCGTGCCCGCATCCAGTCGCCCCAGCGTCAACGCCGAGATGGCCTTAGCGGCCGCCAGGATGGCGTTGATGCCCTTTTCGGGCTCCATGCCCGCGTGAGCGGCGCGGCCCTTTACGGTGATATCCAGGGCGAAATACGAAGGCCCGCCGATGATGATTCCATCGAGCACATCGTTATCGAGCAGAAAGCCGCGACGAGCCTTCAGCAGGCTGGTATCCAGATTCTTGACGCCCAAGAGGCCCACTTCTTCCTGACGGCTGATGGCAATCTCGACCGGCGGGTGAACCGGAGCCACGCGAAGGGCTTCCAACATTTCGGCAATGCCAGCCTTATCATCGGCCCCAAGAATGGTTTCGCCCTTGGAGCGAATCACCCCATCCAAGAGCACCGGCTCGATCCCAACGCCCGGCTTCACAGTATCGCCGTGGCATGAGAGCAGCACGGGCTCGGCATCACTGCCCTTGCCGGGAATACGGGCCACCAGATTGCCGTAGGTGTCGAGCTGGGCGGTAGCACCGACCTCTTCTAACCGGGGCAACAGCCAAGCCATGAAGCGGGCTTCATTCCCAGATTCGCTATCGATCTGCACCATCTCCATGAACTGCGCCACCATGCGCTCGGTATCCATGGAAACGCCAAAGCGCTCGTGAAGGGTCATGGGTGGTTCTCCTTGGGAAGCAGGACTCAGTGTATCGAACCAATAGAGGGGAATTGGTGCTCCGCCAA
>JAUYES010000786.1 GCA_030691225.1 Holophaga sp.
ACCAGTTCGCCCCAGATCTTGCGGCCGCGCACCTGGGGTCGATGATATTCCAAGGACACGGTGGTGGTGCCGATGGTCTGACTCACGGTCGCTCTGGGACTCAGTTTGGGAAAGATCCCAGCATCGGCTTCGGCCTGAAGAATGGTGAACACCAGCAGCCAAACAAATATCAGACGCTTCATCCACACTCCAGACAAAGAGCCATTCTAGCGCCTTATCGAGCCGGGTCCTTGGGTTCCCAACAAACCGTATTGGATATGCCTAACTTCTTCGGGTCGAAGCTCAAGGGCACACCGGCCTTCTCCTGGGCTTCGTAGTCCCTTAACACCTTGATACCAACGGGAGCCAGCAGCAAAATCGCCACCAGATTGAGCCATGCCATGAGTCCCACACCGATATCACCCATGCCCCACATCAGGGAGGCGGTTCGCACGGCACCGAAAAAGGTCATGCCCAGCAGCCCAACGCGAATGGCGATGATGCCCCACTTGGTTTTCCGACCGCGCAGCAGGAAGGCTACATTGGATTCGGCGTAGTAGGCGTAGGCCATCAACGTGGTGAAGGCGAAGAAGAATAGGGCCACGGCCACAAAACCTGGACCGAACCCTGGCAACACGGTATCCACCGCACGCTGCGTGTATAGGGGACCGTGCTCCACACCGGGGATATTGGCGACCAGGAAACCACCCTTGCCATCGGCCACGTTGTATTGACCCGTCAGCAACACCATGATGCCCGTGGCGGTGCAGACACCGAGGGTATCCACATACACCGAAAAGGCCTGCACCAAACCCTGCTGGGCAGGATGGGCCACTTCTGCGGCGGCGGCGGCCTGAGGGCCGGTGCCCTGCCCTGCTTCATTGCTGAAGATACCGCGCTTCACGCCCCAGGCGATGGCGGACCCCGCAATGCCACCGAAAGCGGCGTTCACGCCAAACGCGGAACTGAACACCAACCGAAGGACCTCCGGCACGCGGCGGAAATCGATGATCACAATGGCCACGGCCATGAGTAGGTAGCCCAAGGCCATGAAGGGAACAGCCAGTTCCGCCACGCGACCGATGCGTTTGACACCGCCAAAAATGATGAGGCCAAGAAGCCCAGTCGTTAGCAGACCCGTGACCCACACGGGAATGTGCAACGCACTCTGGCAAGCACCCGCAATGCTGTTGGATTGAATTCCCGGCAGCAAGAGCCCGCAGGAAACCACGGTGACGGCCGCAAAGAGCACGGCGTACCACTTCATCCCCAGACCGCGCTCAATGTAATAGGAAGGTCCACCCCGATATTCGCCATCCACTTTCTCTTTCCAAACCTGAGCGAGCGTCGCTTCGATAAAGGCCGATCCAGCTCCCAAAAAGGCGATAACCCACATCCAGAAGAGGGCCCCGGGGCCACCCATGGCGATGGCCGTGGCCACCCCGGCGATATTGCCGGTACCGACGCGCCCACCCAGCGCCATGGCAAAGCCCTGAAAGCTACTGATGCCGCTCTCCGAGGATTTTCCATGCCAGAGCTGCATGATCATGCCCTTGATATGACGCACCTGTAGGAACCGCGTCCAGAAGGAGAAAAAGACCCCGGCTCCCAGACATAACAGGATGAGTGGCATGCCCCACACCCAGCCATTGATACGGTCTACTAGCGCCTGAAACTCCATCGCCAAATTCTCCAAATAAGGATTACATCGTATGACGATAGCACGAGTCACTCTCCGTGCTTTTAGGCCTATGCCGTCAAAGTTCGAAGCAAGGACCCGAGCCGGGTATCCGTGCCAGACTTAGTTCACACTTTCCATAGGCCGCTCTGGGCTTGTGATTTTCGGGAGAAGTCAGGTGACGGGAAAATTGGCTCGGTGGCTGTTGGCTTGGATGCTAATGGTGATTGGGCTGCCAGCACAGGATATGGGCCGATTACCCTTTTCCA
>JAUYES010000796.1 GCA_030691225.1 Holophaga sp.
GCAGTTCCGCCGCCTGCTCGAATTCCATACGATTGGCGTGGTCCTGCATGCGCTTTTCGAGCTTGGTGATCTCACGTTCGAAACCCCGATCATCCAGATAGAGCATGGGTTCCTCAGCCGCTTCGTCTTTGACGATACCAACAAATTCCCGAGCCAAGGCTTCGCCGAGCACGTCATCGATGTTTTTGTGAATGGTCTCCGGCGTGATCCCATGGGCCAGGTTGTGGTCCACCTGTTTCTGGCGGCGGCGCTCCGTTTCACCAATGGCGGCGGTCATGGAACCTGTCATGCGATCGGCGTACAGAATGGCTTTGCCGTTCACATTGCGGGCTGCGCGACCGATGGTTTGAATCAAACTGCGAGCATTGCGGAGAAAACCTTCCTTGTCCGCATCCAGGATCGCGATAAGGCTCACCTCGGGGAGATCCAGCCCCTCACGCAACAAGTTGATACCGATCAGCACATCGAAGACCCCGCGCCGCAGACCTTTCAGTAATTCCACCCGCTGTAGGGTATCGATTTCACTATGCAGGTATTCAGCTTTCACACCCACTTCGCGGTAGTAGTGGGTGAGCTGCTCTGCGAGTTTTTTGGTGAGTACCGTCACCAGCACGCGCTCATCACGAGCCACCACCTTGCGGATTTCCTCCAGCAGATCATCCACCTGGGTTCCCACGGGGCGCACTTCGATCTGGGGATCCACGAGTCCCGTGGGGCGCACCACTTGCTCGACGATGACACCGCCGCTTTGTTCGAGTTCGTAGTTGCCGGGAGTGGCGCTCACGAACACCATCTGCTTCACGCGACTCTCGAATTCCTCGAATTTGAGGGGTCGGTTATCCAAGGCAGCGGGAAGGCGAAAGCCATAATCAACGAGCGTGGTCTTGCGGCTGCGATCCCCGTTGTACATGCCATGCAATTGGCCAGTGGCCACATGACTTTCATCCATGAACAGCACAAAATCATCGGGAAAATAGTCCAGCAGCGTGTGGGGTGGCTGGCCGGGCTTGCGTTCATCCAGGAAGCGGCTGTAGTTCTCGATGCCGGAGCAGTAGCCCATTTCCTTCATCATCTCGATGTCGTAGATGGTGCGCTGATGGAGGCGCTGCAGCTCCACGATCTTGCCCTCGGCGCGGAAGAAATTTTCGCGCTCATCCAGCTCCGCTTTGATTTCCCGGATGGCGCGCTCCAGCTTGTCTTCCGGCGTTACGTAATGGGTCTTGGGCCAGATCGTGAGCGTATCCAGCTTCTCCAGCACGATGCCCCGCAGTGGATCAATCTTGGAGAGCCGTTCGATCTCATCGCCAAAGAGTTCAATGCGGTAGGCCACGTCCTCGTAGGCGGGATAGACCTCCACCACATCGCCCCGCACCCGAAAAACACCGGGTTCGAAACTCATTTGATTTCGCGCGTATTGAATGGCCACCAGATCCCGCAGCAGCATGGCCCGGTCCCGCGTGCCCCCTACATTCAGCGTTACGGCCAGATTCAGGTAGCTAGAAGGATCGCCAAGACCATAGATGCAACTCACGGAGGCCACCACGATCGTGTCTCTGCGTTCCAGCAGGCAACGGGTGGCCGAGAGCCGCAATTTCTCCAGCTCTTCGTTGATCTTGGCGTCCTTATCGATGAACAGATCCCGCTCGGGCACGTAGGCCTCGGGCTGGTAGTAATCGTAATAACTGACGAAATATTCGACGGCGTTCTCGGGGAAGAACTGCTTGAACTCACTGAAGAGCTGCGCTGCCAGGGTCTTATTGGGTGCAAAGATCAACGCGGGGCGATTCACGCGGGCGATGGTGCTCGCTATCGTAAAGGTCTTGCCACTGCCCGTTACCCCGAGCAGGGTCTGGCACCGGTCGCCCGCTTCGATTCCCGCCACCAGCTGCGCGATAGCCTCCGGCTGATCCCCCGCCGGTGAGTAGGGCGCAACGAGTTTGAAAGGAGCGGCTTTCGGCATGCTTCATTCTCCCAGTCTTTTGCCTGCCTGGCGAAAATGTTACGAATTGGCACAAACAAAAAGCAGCGCGAGCGCTGCTTTTTGAACAAAGGGATGAAGCGAAATTAGAGTTTGCGGAGAATCACGCAGGCATTGGTGCCACCGAAGCCGAAATTATTATTCAGCACGTACTCACCATCGAAGGTACCAACGACATTAGCGGTAACGTCTAAATTGCAATCTGGGTCCTGATTCTCCACGTTGATGGTGGGAGGAATCACACCCGTGGAACAGACCTTGGCGCAGACGATGGTTTCCAAACCACCCGCAGCACCCAGAAGGTGACCGTGCATGGATTTGGTGGAAGAAACCTTCACCTTTTCGGCATGCGCACCCAAGGTCTTCTGGATCGCCAGACACTCAATGCGGTCGCCTGCTGGCGTGGAAGTGCCGTGGGCATTCACATAGCCGATCTGTTCAGGGGCAATCCCCGCATCCTTGATGGCAGCTGCCATAACGCGCTTGGGGCCATCACCGTCTTCGCTGGGGCTGCTGATGTGATGGGCATCGCCGCTCATACCGTAGCCAACCACTTCGGCGTAGATCTTGGCGCCGCGAGCCTTGGCTAGTTCATATTCCTCGAGCACGACAAGGCCAGCACCCTCGCCCATGACAAAACCATCCCGGTCTTTGTCAAAGGGACGGCTGGCTTTTTCAGGGTCATCGTTGCGGGTAGATAGCGCACGCATGGCTGCGAAACCGCCCACACCCAGTTCGTTGATCACCGAATCGGAACCACCAGCAATCATGCGATCCGCGTAGCCGTGCATGATCAAACGGGCGGCATCACCGATGGAATGGGTGCCCGTGGCGCAAGCCGTTGCTACAGCCGTGGTGGGCCCCTGCATTCCGTACTTGATGCCAACGTATCCGCCGGCGAGATTGACGATCAGGCTTGGGATAAAGAAGGGGCTCGTTCTGCGTGGGCCACGATAGCCATTAGCTTCGGCCCAAATGGTGCCCAAGCCACCGATGCCAGAACCGATGGAAACGCCAAACATCTCGCGTTCAGCCTTGGGAAGTTCAACATCCGCCAACCCGCTATCGGTCATGGCCTCATGGGCAGCCGCCATGGCGAACTGAATGAAGATATCCATCTTCTTGATTTCTTTTTTGTCGATGAATAGCTCGGGATCAAAGCCCTTGACCTGCCCGGCAATCTTGCAAGCGAATGCGGTGGTATCAAAGCGGTCAATGAGTCCGATACCACTTTTACCGGCGAGCAGATTATCCCAGGTTTGGGCCACCGTGTTGCCGCAGGGATTGATTGTTCCCATGCCCGTAATGACTACGCGTCGGCGCTGATTGGAAGTCATATC
>JAUYES010000799.1 GCA_030691225.1 Holophaga sp.
CAATCGATTTGGCAACCCGGCCAAGAACGCCAAGGCCTTCCGGCTTTGCCTTATTCGAGCCATTGGCACTGCGGTTCACGAAACATGTCACATGTTCACAATGATGCACTGCACTGCCTACGCCTGTTGCATGGGGGGGAGCAATTCCCTGGAAGAAAGCGACCGCCATCCGCTCTGGTTATGTCCAGAATGCCTGGCCAAACTTTGTTGGGCCGTTCAGACCGACCCCCTGCTTCGCTTCCATAAGCTTGCCGCCTTCTGCGAGCGCAACGGTTTAACCAAGGAGGCGATCTTTTACCGGAAGAGCATCGAAAGGCTTTCGACTCCACCGAACCTAATTTCCGGCCCCGCCGGAAATTAGCCCTTGGCCTTCCACTTTCGCCCATACATCACCGCATCGCCCCACACCAACAACCGGTGTGACCACGGCAGTCTACGCACCATCCAACGCACTAGATTGTGCAATGCGTTGTTTCGATGACTAAAGGGGCAAGCCGCCATGCAAACGCCGCAGTCTGTGCCCACCTGCCGCCAGTACCGGTAGCAACGCTCGGCATCGGTGGGCCACTTTTTGACTCCGAGGATTTCCCGCTGATCACCGAGTTCTAACGCTTTGGACGGGCAATTTTCCGCGCATTTTTTGCAGACCTCGCAAAAAGCCTGTGCGCCCAGATCGACGGGGGAGTCGAGATCGGCTGAGAAATCCGTGGTGACGCATCCAATCCGAACACGGCTGCCGTAGTTATCGGCAATCAGGATATTGTTGCGCCCCATTTCTCCGAGCCCCGCCAACACAGCCAGTGGCGGCAAGATGACATCGTAGTGGGCGTCATAGTGATGCTTGGCTTGGCAACCAAAGCCCTTCAGCAAGGCCTCTAGATGAAGACTGATGTGGGCCGCTCGGCGGTACTGGCGGGCGGATTCCCTAAGGGTTGGCGCCTTGGGCGCACGCTGCATTTCCTTCCAATCCATTTCCACCAAAAAAACCAGAGCACAAGCATGTTCGAGAGTGATCGGCAGGCCATGGTTTTCAGGCAGCCTGCCCTTGTGGGAATAAATGAAGGCCTTTTCCAAGGGCGCCCACCCGGCCGCCACAGCACCCAGCTCTACCGCAATGGCCTTCAGTGTTTGGGTTGGATGCGACGAGGCTTGCAGAATCGCCAGTTGTTTACCTAACCAAGCAGCATCAACTTCCATCGCGTCGATGGCATCGAAATGCGAGCCGGCCTCCGCCATGATTTCGGTTTGGAAGAAGGTAGTTCCTGGGGAAAGCAAAGGTGGCAGAGCCCGCAGCGCATCGTCCGTTTCCTTCAGCCCGGCCTTGTCGGCATAGTAGGCAGCATAGTTGGGAGTCCCAGATCGAAGCGCAGCTCGGCTGAACATAACGTCGCGTTCATCGACCTGCGCATTCGGGAGTGTTTTTTCGGCCTGCTCCATGACAACCTCCTTGCGGATTTTGTCATGCACGGCGAGCGATCCAGGTCACACAGCCCAGGTCAGTTGTGGTTTTCCTGTCGGGCCTGAAGGAACTGCACGTACTTGAAATCGCCTTCGCAAATGTGATGTTTCAGCCAGTCGTTCACGAAGGTCACAATCGTCTCCACCAGGGCGTTACGGTCATCCCTGTATCGCTCCCTGATTTTGGCAAAATTGGCCCTAGCCGCAACGTGTTCTTTAGCGTGGGCCTCGAATTCCGGATAGTTGTGAAGGCGCAGGAAGGCTTCTTCTGTTTCAAAATGACGCTCGGTGATCCGCGCAAAATAACCCAGCAATTCGTCGACGTCTTCACCTTCGCCGCCCATACGAACCGCGGACTTCAATCGCGCCAAAGCGAGAAAAATTTCCTCGTGTTGAGCATCGATACTCTCGATGCCCGTGCGGTACCGTGGATGCCAACCAGAAATAGCCATGAAGAAAGTGTTCCAGCAATCCGCAGGAGATCAATGGCGGCAGACTTTCGTTATTTTTTCTAGGTTTTACGAGCCTTTCGCGCTATC
>JAUYES010000803.1 GCA_030691225.1 Holophaga sp.
AAATACTAGATCACCACAATCAATAAGGAGGCAACATGTTCAGGGACCGTTTCTCTTTACCTTCCGTTGGCCGAAAGTTGGGCAGCGTCGCCTTGGCTCTTGCCTCCATAGGGCTGGGGTTCTCCTTTGCTCAGGATCGTGGGCGTGTGGTTCCATCCACTCTTCCACCAGAGTCATCATTTCCGTCGACTAGCCGTCCCACGGGGCAAGCGAATCGTCCGCCTGCACGTGAAGTGGGCGAACGTCCCATCCCCAGAGGTACGGGCTCAACGCCCAGTGGTAGTCGGGGTCAAGTCCACCGGACCACACCACGCCCAGGCAGCCAAGTTAGACCCGCTACTCCTGTTCTTGCAGTACCCAGACTGATGGAACGATGCACTGTTGAGCCCGACAACGCCTTCTGGCAGCGGCAGTACCTCGATATCATGGCTGAAATCCAAGCCATGGCTCGACGAGGAAATATTGCCGTTCGGCCTATCGGCGAAGACGTAAGTGAATTTACGGGCGGAGGAGTGTTCCCAGCGGGATGGACAGCCTATGGCTTCCGCGTTCCCGCCGGGGAATCAATCCACATCCGCCTGCATCATCACAAGGAGGCTTGGTTCGGGATCCAAATGGTCAACAAATGGGGTTCGATGGAACGGGGCATGTTGCAAAACCTAATCCCCACGGGCAACCCCGAGGTGAAATACGTCAATCCATCCGAAGAGACTCGAAGCGTTTATGTCATCGTCTGTGATCCAGGGTGGGTGTCCAGCAAGCCAGATCCCTTCACGGTGAACGTGACCCGAAGTTGGAATCCAACTCAAAAGAAGGTGGATGATGCTCAAATTGTGACGGGTATTTGGGCTGAGAAGAAGGAAGAATCAATGGTCGGTCTTCCGTTAAAAGAATCGCCGGTAACAAATCAGAAAGGCTAATAGAAAACCAACACTACAACTGCAATCTATGTATTTAATGTAATAAATTTGTGTCAATGTAGCGGAAAATGAGGGATATATGATAAAATTACTTTTTGTTGCTGTTGCTTCTGTCGTCTTTTGTTCTGGATGTATCGGTCCAAAATTAAAATTAGAATTCGAAACTTCGATTCAGCAATGGGTGGGGAAGCCTGTATCGGAACTACTTGCTAAAAGTCTTCCAGATAAGAATAAACAGACAACAATTTTTGAAAAAAAAGATGGTGGTCAATTTATAACGGTTGATTCTCAAGTTGTTTACGATGAGGTCAATCCCGGTAAAAAGCGATTTATACTTGGTTGTAGCAGAATCTTCGAAACGGACCCAAGTGGGCGGATCGTGTCTGCGCGTTACGAAGGGCAGGGGTGCTGGTGACAAACCCGCTAGATGACCACAATTCTTTCAATTGAATAGGTTTGTCACCCGCTGTGGGCTTTTGGCAAAAAAGCCTGAACCTACCTACTAAAAAACTGATGGATCTTGCCAGGCACGCGAAAGCCCTCAAAGTATGCTTTTCGGTGTATCCACTTCAGTCACAGCCTGGGCGGGTTCACCATCAAACAATCGCGGTTCAACACTTGGTTTGAGCCCTGTTTTTTTGTAAGTGAAACTCACCAACAGCTCCGGGAGGTTTTATGTTCACCCACTCACTTTCCCTTCTTTCTGTCGGACGCAAGCTCGGCACCCTCGTATTAGGCCTCGTCTCGATGGGACAGGGGTTCTCCTTTGCTCAGGACCGCGGGCGGGTGGTTACATCAACTACGCCACCGCCCCAAACCCTTGATCGTCCCACGCGGCAAATGGAACGTCCTCCTGCGCGTGTTGTAGGCGAACGTCCCATCCAACGCGGCAGGGACTCGATGCCTAGCGGCAGTCGGGGCCAGGTCAACCGGACCACTCAGCGGCCATCGGCTTTGGTTCGACCCGCAAATCCAATTCTCGTTGCACCCAGACCGATGGAACGTTGCACCGTTCGGCCTACCCATGAGGTTTGGCGGCGGCGGGATATCATGGCTGAGATCCAAGCCATGGCTCGACGAGGCAATATTGCCGTCCGGCCCATTGGTGAAGACCTAAATGAATTTACCGGCGTCGCTGACTTTCCGGCTGGATGGACAGCCTATGGTTTCCGAGTTCCCGCTGGGGAATCTATTCACATTCGCCTGCGCCACTCCAATGAAGGTTGGTTCCGACTCGGGATGGTCAATAAGTGGGGGTCCCTGGAACAAGGCATGCTCCAAAACCTAATCCCCACAGGCAACCCCGAAGTGAAATATGCCAATCCATCCGCAGAAACGCGAAGCGTTTATGTCATCGTCGATGACCCGGGCTGGATGTCTAGCAAGGCCAACCCCTTCAGCATGAGTGTGACCCGCAGTTGGAGCCCAACCCAAAAGAAGGTGGACGATGCTCCAATCGTGACGGGTATTTGGGCTAAAAAAGCCGACGAAGCTACCCCTGTCGCAACGCCCGAAAAGAGCTGATCTTTTTCCTCTAAACGCCAGGCTCGCCTGGCGTTTATTTGGGAATCACGAAAAAGATCACCGACACCACATGGCAGGCGCTTCCGAGCATGACGAAGACATGCCACGCAGCGTGATGGTAGGGCAGTTTCTTCCACGCGTAAAAGACCACGCCACCTGTATAGAAGAACCCGCCACCAAACAGGGTAATCAATCCCCCCAGTGGCAGGGACTGACTCAGGGGGCCGATGGCGATGACCACCAGCCAGCCCATGGCGATGTAGACCGCGGTGGAGAGCCAGCGCATGCGCGGGCCAAAGACGGCTTTGAACAGGATGCCCAGTCCGGCGAGGCCCCAGATTACGCCGAAAATACTCCACCCCCAGGAACCCCTCAGGATTGCTAAGCAGTAGGGTGTGTACGTCCCTGCAATAAGCAGGTAAATGGCCGCATGATCCAGGATGTGAAAGATGTGTTTGGCTTTCGGATTGCGGAAGGAATGGTACAGCGTGGACATGGTGTAGAGCACCACTAGGCTTGCGCCGAAGACCCCGACGCCCACTACATCACGCGCGGTGCCCCTGATTGCGGCAAGCGTCACCATGCTTACCAGGGCGGCCACAGACAGCACCGCTCCCAGGCCGTGCGTGATGCTATTGGCCAGTTCGGCGCGCCGGTCGTGGTCGGTAGCTTCAAGGGGCAGGGTTGTCATGTTCCATGATCGCATGGGTGCTGGTGCTAGGCTTTTCCCATGTCCAGCCTTCTGCGCACCCTTCTGACGATCCTTTTTTTGAGTGGGATGATCGCCCCGGCGGCCTCGCCCGGCGGTATGGTGGTGGCCCAGGAAGGGCATGCGGCCAGGATCGGTGCCAAGGTGCTCGCGGATGGGGGGAACGCTGTGGATGCCGCAGTGGCCACAGCCTTTGCCATGGCCGTTACGCATCCCATTGCCGGCAATATCGGCGGCGGGGGTTTTTTGTTGCTGCGGTTGGGCAATGGCCGAACCGAGGTCATCGATTTTCGAGAAACGGCACCCAGCGGCTCGCATCCCAAGATGTTTTTGAAGGATGGTCGCTACGACCAATTCCTGCATCACGAATCCTACCTGTCCGTGGGTGTTCCGGGCACCGTGAGGGGGCTTCACGCGGCGTGGCAGCGCCATGGAAAAATGCCCTGGAGGCGCTTGCTGGAGCCTGCGGAGCGACTGGCTGCGGAGGGCTTTCTGGTGAGTGAAACCCTGGCTACATCCCTCAAAACCTTTTTGCCCATGTTGCAGAAAAATCCCGCCGCCCGAGCCCAGTTCAGCCGCGATGGCCAGCCACTGGTTGTTGGCGACACCTTGCGGCAGTCTGATTTGGCGCGCACCTTGGCTCGCATCGCCAAGCAAGGCCCTGATGGCTTCTACAAGGGCGAAACCGCCGAGCTAATCGTTCGAGAAATGCAGGCCAACGGCGGCCTGATCACGGCCAGGGATCTCGCAAGGTACCGAGCCGCCGTGCGCAAGCCTTTGCGGGGTTCCTATCGAGGCTTCGAGGTGCTCTGCGTGCCACCCCCCAGCGGCGGTGGGATTGCGTTGCTGGAAATTTTGAATCAGGTGGAAGGTTGCGATTTGAAGGCGCTGGGAGCGGATACCATCGCCACTCAACATCTCAAGGCCGAGGCCATGCGCCGTGCCTTTGCGGACCGGGCACGCTGGATTGGCGATCCAGCCTTCAACCCTTCGATACCCTTGAACCGCCTGGGTTCCAAGGCCTACGCGGCGAGCTTGCGGAGCACCATCGATCCCGAGCGGGCCTCGATCTCATCTCCGGAGCGCTTTACCTGGGCCAAGGAGTCCGAGGAAACCACACACCTTTCGGTGGTGGATGCGCAGATGAACGCCGTGAGTCTCACCTATACCCTGGAAGACAATTACGGTTCACGCATCGTGGTACCCGGCGCAGGATTTCTGCTTAACAACGAAATGGGGGATTTCAACGGCGAGCCTGGGCGCACCGACGCCACGGGTTTGATCGGCACCAAGCCCAACCTCGCCAGCCCCCGCAAACGAATGCTGAGCAGCATGAGCCCGACCATTCTGGCCAAGAACGGCAAGCTCTTCATGGTGACGGGGAGTCCCGGTGGTCGCACCATCCCCAATACCACCGTGCAGACCATTCTCAATGTGGTGGACTTTGGACTGGA
>JAUYES010000804.1 GCA_030691225.1 Holophaga sp.
GTCACCGCTCCGCCATTCTGAGCACTGGTGTCGAGCCAACAATGGACTTCGAGGGGCGAAGACCAATCGGGCATTCGGTACCGGATTCGTGCCATCTTGGGCGGAAATCCCACAAAGCCCGCTTCGAACTTGTGGTACCAGCGCATGAAGAGACGATCGGGATAGCCGGACACCTGCTTTTTGATCACCCACCCGGCGTCCACTTGGTTCGGTTGGTAGGTTTGCTGCAACGAGTAAGTGCCTTGAAAGGGATCCCGGTTGGTGACCGCTAGGCCCGAGGTGGAGACATCTTCGTACTTGGCGTTCAGGGGCAGGCCATCTTCGAAGTTGTCTTGCCAGATCAAGGCCTGGCGGCTTTTTTCTGGGGTTTCCTGGGCGCACAGGCCTCCCCCTGGTAGGGAAAGGAGGGCTACCCACCCAATCATCGCGAACCATGTCTTCATGCGTGTTTCTCCAAGCCAGAACCCAGAGCGATTCCTTACTAAGTGCGGTTTCTGTTGGGGTTTGGCTTCGATGCTTAATCCAAAATTGAAAACACGTTGTCGCTTTCATCAAGAATTTCACCGAGTGCTAAGGTCGTAGACACATTCAACGCCGCGCTCTGGGCGCTGACGTTTCCGGCGGCATCGAAGGCGACTACGGTAAAGCTGTAGGCGGTGCTGGCGGTCAGGCCCGTGACGCTATAACTAAGCCCCGAGGTTACGGTGTTGAGCAGTGTCCCGCCTCGATATACGCGATAGCCGGTGACGCCTACGTTATCGGTTGAAGCGGTCCAACTCAGAGTCAGCGTGGTGGCGGCAACATTGGTGGCGGCCAAGCCGCTGGGCACACTGGGAGGCGCTGTATCTGCCGGTCCTACTGTGAGGGTAGTCACGGACCGCACCGCGCTCTGAGCACTGACATTGCCCACCGCATCCACCGCCGCTACGGTGTAGTTGTAGAGCGTATTGGCGGTGAGTCCGGTGTCGGCAAAGGTCGTACCCGTGGGGGTCGCGATCTGGGCGCCACCGCGGTACACGCGGTAGCCGGTGACGGCCACGTTATCGGTAGAAGCCGTCCAAGTGAGCGTGAGGCCCGTTGCACTTAGGTTGCTAGCGACCAGCCCGGTGGGCACGGAGGGAGGCTGAGTGTCGGCAACCGGTGTTACGGTCACGGTGGCCGTGGCGGTGCTGCTACCGGTGGCGTTGGTGGCCGTGAGCGTGTAGGTGAGGGTTGAGGTGGGGCTCACAGGCTGACTGGT